>CAJKDR010000116.1 GCA_905198755.1 uncultured Clostridiaceae bacterium | reverse complement strand
ATATAAAACTACATTGCACAGAAAATTTATTTCATAAATTTTCGCACACGAACAAATCTGAAAAATTTTTTAATTTTTTCAGATTTGTTCTATATTTTTATAGCATTTCTTGCTAATTCATCGCATCTATTATTATATTCGTTATCTGCATGTCCTTTTACTTTTATAAATTCCACTTCATGTGTTTTAGTTAGTTCATATAATTCTTGCCAGAGTTCTTTATTTTTTACTGGTTCTTTACTAGAATTTTTCCAACCATTTTTTATCCAACCATAAATCCATTTTTGTATAAAAGCATTTACTACATATGCACTATCACTATATAGCTTTACTTTACATGGAAATTTTAATAATTTTAGTCCTTCTATTACTGCTGTTAATTCCATTACATTATTAGTTGTATTTTCTTTCCCGCCTGATATCTCTTTTTTATTACCTTTATACATTAGCATTGCTCCCCATCCACCTGGGCCAGGATTTCCAGAACATGCACCATCTGTATATATTGTAACTTCTTCCATTATATTTCCTCCTTTTATTGGTATTACTTTATTTTTCATTCAAATTATACATTGTAATTTAATCAATTTTATGATATTATATCAATAAATATTTTTAATTACAATAATAAGGAGCTCATTTATGACAAATGTTATAGGAATAATTGGTGAATATAACCCATTTCATAATGGGCATAAATATCATTTAGAAAAATCTAAACAATTATTAAATGCTGATTATGTTGTTGCTGTTGTTTCTGGCAACTTTGTTCAACGTGGTAATGTTTCTTTAATCGATAAATGGGCAAAGGCAGAAATGGCTATTAACAATGGTGTTGATTTAGTTATTGAGCTTCCTACTATTTATAGTATTTCTAGTGCCGAGAATTTTGCTTTTGGTGCTGTAAAGACTTTAGATTCGTTAAATGTTGTAGATTACTTATCTTTTGGAACTGAAACATATGATTTAAATATATTAAATAAAATTGCTGATATTCTTTATTACCAACCTTCTGAATATGTTTCTATTTTAAATCATGAACTTTCAAAAGGTATTTCTTTTCCAAAGGCCAGAGAAAATGCCATTTTAATGTATTTAAATGATATTAGAACTTATGCTAATATTCTTTCTACTCCTAATAATATCTTAGGAATTGAATATTTAAAGTCTTTGAAAAGAATAAAAAGTCCAATTAGACCTATGAATATTCAACGCGAAGGTGTTGGATATAATGATTTAGGAATAAAAGTAAATTTAGCAAGTGCTACTGCAATTAGAAATATGATTATGAATAATGTTCTTTCTAAATTGCCTTATGTTATGCCTAATTCTAGTTATAGAGTTTTATATAATTCTTTTTCAAAAGGTCATTATGTTAAAGATATTTCTAGGTTTGAAAAAGAGATTATTTATACATTAAGAAGAATGTCTCTTTCTGAAATAGCAAATCTTCCTGATGTTTCTGAAGGGTTAGAGCATAATTTAAAAAGTGCTGCTAATTCATGTAATACTCTTGCAGAATTTATGAATATAATAAAAACAAAAAGATATACTTCAACAAGAATTCAGAGGATTTTATTATATGCACTTCTTGGAATAACAAAAAAAGATATGAAAGATTCAGCAAAAAACATCCCATATATTCGTGTATTAGGATTTAATAATAAAGGAAAAGAACTTCTTTCAATTATTTCTAATTCAAATAAAAATATTGATGTAATAACTTCTGTAAAGAAATATTTGGATTATGGAAATCCAAGTAAATATTCAAAGAGAATGCTTAATATAGATATTAATGCCACAAATACATATACTGTTGGATATGCAAAAGATTCTTGGGCTAATTTAGATTATACTCATAATATGGTTATATTTTAAAATTTTTAAAGGGTGGGATATAAAATCCACCCTTTATTAGACTTAAAATTTATGTTTTAAGTCTTTTATTTGGTCATTATATGTATATTTGCTATTTTTGCATTCATTTCTCTTGCTATTATACTTTGTATTTGTGCAGTATCTTCTTTTGATAGTTTTTCTTTTTTTATAATTACATTAATACTATCATCATTAGAATATACTAAACAATCTTCAAATCCTTTTGTTTTTATTAAATTTTCTGATATCATTATTGCATTTTTTATATCATTTATTTTTTTAATTTCTTCTTGTGCCGCTTCTTTCTGCTTACTTGTTGTATTACTACTATCCAAAATCTTTTGGTAAGATTCTAACATTTCAGAATACATATTTTCTCTTTCTAACCTAGAAGAAGTATAATAATCTTTACTGCTTTCACTAGCTTCAGTATTTGTAGTTACTGTATTATTCATTTTATTTTCAGATGCAGTATTATTTGTTGTGTTTGTTTCTGCAATGTTATTTTCTGTAGTATTGTTTTGAACAGTATTATTTTCTTTTGTTTCTACAACATTACTACTTACTAATGTTGCATCTCCTATGCTTGCTATTTTTCCTTCTGTTGTTACTGTTTGATTAGAATTATAATTTAAGTATCCTGCTGTAACAAGCATTAATGCCAACACTAAAATTGTTAATTGGTTTTTCTTTATAATTTTCATCATTTTATTTACCTCCATAATATTAATTTTGTTTTTCAAATACTTGTATTTTATGTGTTGAAAGACCTGTTGCCGCTTCAACAGCCTGTATAATGCTTGTTTTTATTGTAGGATTACTTGCTCCTTCTGCAGTTATAATAGCTCCTTCTATTTTTGGACTTATTGTTTTCTGAGTTGCTATTATATTTTTTCCATTTTCATCTTCATATACTACTTCTTGACTTACATCGCTTTCCTCTATTTTTCTTGTTCCACCACCTGAATCTGATTCATCTGTATTACTTGTTTTCTCTGTTTTGTTATATACTGGAACCATTTGTGTGCTTTCTGTATATGTAAGCATTACGTCTGCTTTTCCTACTCCATTTATTTTAGATAATATGTTTTCCAACTTGCTTTCTAATGTTGTTTCATTGTCTGTATCATTATTGTTTTTAGCTAGTTGCTTTGTATTAGATTCTGTTGATGTGTCATCTTCTTTTTTCTTATCTCCATTCCATATAACATTAATTGATATTACAGTAATAATTAATATAACTAATAAAAATACTAAATTTTCAATTTTCTTTTTATTGTTTCCATTTCCAGTTAATAATCCATTAATCTTTTCTTTTAACAAAATCACTCTCTCCTTTTCTTTAGTTTACTTCTATTTTATCTTTTGAAATATTA
>CAJKDR010000115.1 GCA_905198755.1 uncultured Clostridiaceae bacterium | reverse complement strand
ACATCGATACCGAGACCTATGTCTCCGGCCTTAGGTAATTCCACCGTCCTTCTTTTTTTAGCGGGCTTTTCTTCTTGTGCCGATAATCCCCCTCCCATAAGGGTAAACAACAGCACAAAAGCCATTATTTTATATTTATAATCCATGTTAGTTTTAAATACTTCTACATATCTTTCGCCTATTTCTAATGTTTGTAAATAATTTGCTCTATAAGACATCCACATTCCTATAGCAATTACTACAGTAAATAAAATTACTATTGCAAATTTTAGTTTTGATTTTTTCTTTTCTTTCATTTTTTTCTCCTTAAATTATTGCATTGACAAAATCATCACTATTGAAGATTTCCATATCATCTATTGCTTCGCCAACACCTATGAATTTTACTGGTATTTTATTTTCATTTACAATACCTATTACTACTCCACCTTTAGCTGTTCCATCTAGTTTTGTTAGCACTAATCCTGTTATAGGTGCAACTTCTTTAAAAGCTTTTACTTGTGATATTGCATTTTGCCCTGTTGTTGCATCTATTACTAACAATACTTCTTTATTAGCATCTGGTAATTCTTTTTCTATAACTCTTTGTATCTTACTTAGTTCATCCATTAAGTATTTCTTATTATGCAATCTTCCTGCTGTATCGCAAATCAAGACATCTGCATTTTTTTCTTTTGTAATTTTTATAGCATCATATACTACTGAAGCAGGGTCAACACCTTCTTGTTTTTTTACTATGTCACATCCAGCTCTATTTGCCCATATTTCTAATTGTTCAACTGCTGCCGCTCTGAATGTATCTGCTGCTGCAAGTACTATTTTTTTGTTTTCTTTTTTTAATCTATTTGCAATTTTGCCTATTGAAGTGGTTTTTCCTACCCCATTTACTCCTATTACTAAAATTACTGATGGTTTTGAATCTATTTTTAATGAAACATCTTGTTTATCAAGTATTTCTTTCATTAATTCTCTTAGTGCTTTTTTTACATCTTCTGCTTCTTTTAAATTTTCAAGTTTTATTTTCTTTCTTAAGTTATCTATAATTTCTAATGAAGTATCCATTCCTATGTCTGACATTATTAGTGCTTCTTCTAACTCTTCTAGTAAGTCTTCATCAACTTTTCTAAAGTTACTAAATACTTCATTTATTTTTTCATCTATATTATTTTTTGTTTTATTTAAACTATTTTTTAATTTATCAAAAAAACTCATAATTTCACTCCTTTGTAACACGTTATATATTGTAACATATATTAGTAATTTTTTCAAATTTATTATTATATAAAAAAGAACCAAAATCTTAAAAATTTTGATTCTTATTGCATTATTTGTAAAATATCTTCATCTTGTCTTATATCATCATTTAAAAATTCATAGCATTTCTTGTTTTGTGTAAGTGCTGCTATTGCAATATCTTTATCTGATTTTAATCTAGCACTTGCATATTTTACTATTATTCCTTTATTCTTAACAGCTTCAAGCACTACTTCTTTATCATCTCTCATTTCTGTATTTGCATAATACAGTATTTGCCCGTTTATTTTCAGTCCTGCCAATAATAATTCTTTATCATCTAGCAAATTTTCTTTTACATAGCAATATGTCCATCCTACTTTGCTAACAGAATCATATACTACTTCTCTATCACCTTTTAATCTATCACTAGCAAATTCTAAAGCTTCTGGGTTATTATGTACTGCTGCTAAAACAATTTCTCTATCATCCTTAAACATTTCATCTGCAAAGTCTAATAAACTTCCTTGCTTTGAAACTGCTTCTAATACATATTCTCTATTGTTACTATTTTTTCTCATATTTGTAACTTCAATTGGTTCTGGCATATATACTCACCCTTCGTTTTTTCAATATTAATTATAACTGTTTTTCATACTTTATCACAATATTTTTTATTTTACAAGTATAATTAATATAACCTCAAATAGGAAATAATTATGGCTAAATATAACTTGATAAAGAAAGGCAAAAATTAAGACAAATTTTAGACGAATTAAATAAACAGAAAATATTCTTATTAATATTCAAAATATGATAAAAAAATATATGAATTTTCGTTAAATTCATATTAAAATATAGAAAAAAATGTCTAAATATAGTAGAATTTCATTATAATACAAACGGAGGTAAACAATGGAAGAATTTATATCTATTTTAATAAGTTTTATATTTATGAGCATCGCTGATAGCATCGATTCTGCCTTTAACAATTTAATAAGTATTGATGCAATAGTAGTAACAGGTAGTTTCTTGTTGATTGATTCTATTTTTAAATCTTTTGGCGAAATTGGAACTTATACATATAGAACAACTAGAAAAAACGAATGGAAATACTTATGGTTTAATATTATATTTGGTTTTTTAATGGGAATAATTGTTTTATTCTGTAAAGGTATTATAGTAAATATATTCGACCTAACAAGTCTTCAAAAAGATATGTTATCTTTGCTATTGAATTTTTACATTGCATATGTAACGATAGGAAGATTAGCAAATGCGATTTTTGAAATAATAAGGCTAAAAGGTGAATTAAAGCTATATAGAAAAAGTTTAATAGTTTATTATATTTCTTTAGTTGGATTGGATGCAATTGCTTATTTATTAACTAAAAATCTGCTATTACTATTTATTGCAACAATAATTTCTTGGATTATATCAATAATATATATGTTATACAATTTAAAATTAAAATTTGAGTATCCAGATAAAGAATCATTAAAAAATGTAATTAAGTATGGGGTTGCATATTCATCTGAAAGAGTATTATCTAGAATATTTTTATTATTGTATGGTGTTTTAGCAAGTCATATGGGAACTGAGAATTATTCAATACATACTATTTGTTATTCTGTATGCTTGTCATTAGAAATTATCACCAATGCATATCAAGCTACATTAATGATTAAAGTTCCAAATGGTAGAAATTATAAAGAACAATATAACAATTGTATGAGTATGAAAAATAAATGTTTTCCATTAATTATCTTATTAAATTTCATTTTTGCATTTGTATATTTATTTATATCTCATGGAAGTTTGCCTTTATATAAATGTTTTCCTTATATTATATTTTATTCAACTGCTGTATTTGGACTTTATCAGTATGAAACATACAAAACATTATGCATTTCGCAAGGAAAATCTTTTATTCTATTAATTGGTTCTATAATAGGTGTAATAGTAAGATTTTTAATATGTTTATTATTTATAAACAGTAAAATCTCTTTATTTATATTTGGAATAGTAAATTTAGTAG
>CAJKDR010000114.1 GCA_905198755.1 uncultured Clostridiaceae bacterium | reverse complement strand
ACATATAAATTAATATATAATATTACTGTTAGATGATAGGAGGAGAACACTAAGATGAATGAAGAAACAAAAGCAAAAATGAAAGATATTTTTGAATGGATATATTGCATCGTAATAGCAGTAGTATTAGCCTTATTAATAAGATACTATGTAGGAACACCAACAATAGTAAAACAGTCATCAATGTACCCAACATTTAAACAAAATGAAAGATTAATACTAAATAGAATATATAGAACTAAAAAAACAGTACCACAAAGAGGAGAGGTTATTACTTTTGAATCTCCAAGTTTATCATATGTAGATCCAAGTAATGCAGATTTAAATAATCCAACAGCAGAATATGAAAATGAACATAATGGATGGTTTTCAAAATTTGTATATAATGTTTTGGAAATAGGAAAAACAAGCTATATAAAAAGAGTAATTGGATTACCTGGTGAACATGTGCAAATAAAAGATGGAAAAGTATATATAAATGGAGAAGAACTAGAAGAAAATTATCTTAGCGAAAATGTTGTAACAGAATCAACAGAAGGAGCATTTACAGATTTAGTTGTTCCAGAAGGAACAGTTTTTGTAATGGGAGACAACAGAGGTTCAAGTTCAGATTCAAGAAGATTTGGTTGCATACCATATGATAAAATCGAAAGCAAAGTTTGCCTAAGATTTTGGCCTTTAAATAGATTTGGACTTATAAAGAACTAAGAAAACTTAATTGTAGAGGCAAAGCCAATTAGGAGAATTGTAAATGTTTGAAAATTTAATTGGAAATGAAAAAATTAAACAAGATTTAAAAACAGTATTAAATAATAATAAAGTATCACATAGTTACATGTTTATAGGAAATAAAGGCATAGGTAAAAGTGAATTTGCAAAAGAATTTGCAAAAGGAATATTATGTACAGGCTCAGATAATAAGCCATGTCTATCTTGTAAATCATGTGTAGAATTTGATAATAACAATAATCCAGATTTTTATTATATGGGATTAGGAGAAGAAAATAGTATAAAGATTGATATTGTAAGAAATATGCAAAAAAAAGTTCAAGAGTTGCCAATAGTATCAAATAAAAAAGTTTATATAATTGATGATGCAGAATATATGACAAAAGAGGCGCAAAATTGTTTATTAAAAACAATTGAAGAACCACCGGAATTTGTTACAGTGATATTAATAACATCTAACGAAAATAGAATATTAAATACAATAAAATCTAGATGTTTGAAAATATATTTTAATAACATAGAAGATGATCTATTAAAAAGATTTTTAAGTGATAAATACAAAATAGATAATATATCATTCAATATGCTAAAATCATTTGATGGAAGTATAGGAAAAGCATTACAAATACATGGAAAAGAAGAAAAATACAAAATATTAGATCAAGTATTTAATAATAAAGAAAGATATGATTGTACTTTTGAAGAAACTGATATATATAAATATATGAATACTTTGTTTGCTAAGGAACTATTTCAAACTGTAGTTATACAAAATAAACTACCTTTAAAAAGTGATTCAGAAAAATTGAAAAAGAAAAATCCATATAATTTTGATTTTTCCAATGTGACTGAGGAAGATATAATACGAGGTATGATTGAGAGTGATATATCAGTATTTTTACATGGTATGAGTGGTGATGGAAAGTCTGCTAGAGTGAAACAACTTGATCCAGATTGTGAGATAATATATCTAAGAAATGCTACTCCAGATAGTTTAAATGGTAAGAGTGTATATGATCCAACTAGTGGAGAAATGATTGATGTTCAGCCTACATGGTATAAAAAGGTATGTAAAAAATGTGAAGATGAACCAGATAAAATTCATATTGTATTTTTTGATGAGATAACGAATGCTCTTCCATCAGTACAAGGTATGGCTTTTAATATAGTATTAGATGGTGAGGTTAATGGTAAGTGGAAACTGCCAGAGAATGCTAGAATAGTTGCAGCTGGAAATAATTTAACTGACAGTTTATCGGCAAATACTCTTTCAGAGCCACTTTTTAATAGATTTGCTCATGTTTATATAAATACTACTGTAGATAGTTGGTTAAAATGGGCGATAACTCCAAAACAAAATTATGAAAGATTAGATTATGTAAAGGAAGAAGAGCATTTAATTATTCATCCAGCTATTTATACTTATATTTTATATATGCGTTATTGTAGACATGATGCTTTGAGAACACCTTATAATGGAGAAAAACCAAATGCTGATCCAAGAAAATGGGAGATGGCTTCTAAAGTTTTATATAGTACGGGAAGGCCTGAGATGTTAAGGGCATTAGTTGGTGAAGATTTAACTAGAAATTTTGTTGCTTTTACAAATCAAAAGGTAATAACTCTTGAAGATGTTTTAAAGAAAAATTATAGTGATGAAGATTTAGTAATGGATTTAGCAGAAAAATATGCAACAGTAGTTGGATTATCTTCTGTTAGTTTTGAAAATGTAGAGGAAGTAAGAAATTTTGTTATAGATAATTTTGAAAAAGAATTTATAGCGTTATTTGATAATTTATGGACTCGTGGTGATGATGAGAGACTTGAACGTATTGCTGAATTAAAAATGCAAGAATCTACAAAAGTAAAGAAAAAAATAAAGAGAAAATAGTTTTAAGATAAATACAATATTAATTTGGAGTATGTTAGGAGGAAAGAAGAATGAACGAGTTTACATTTTTAACATATGATGATTGTTTTGGTGATAACGAATTAGAAATATTAAAAAAAAGGGGGAGAGAGGCACAAGTAACAGATTATGCAGCTCTTTTAGGTGCATTTAAAGAAGATTTTAATAATGATTTCGGTTATTATTGGACAAAAACTTATGATTCATATGATGGTATATCTACTGTAAGTTTTGGTGGTACAAAAGCAGATTATTGGGGATATACACGTGATTGTTCTGTTCGACCTGCAATTAAATATTCATCACTTGATGATGGTTTAGTAAGCAATCGCGCAAGTGATGGTGTACTTGAAGTAGAGTATGGATACTATCCTCAAAGAGCTGTAAGACGCTCTATGCAGTCTACTTTGGAAACAGCTTTTATAAATAACGAAATAGCTAAAACAAATAATAAATTTACATTTGCATCTATAAAGCCATAACCCGCTCTCCAAAAGAGCACGAAACCAAACCTTAAAACACACATCAAAACAAATGAACAGAAACTAACCGAACCTTTTTCATCCCTCCCGGAACAGTTTAGATCGGATCAGTCTGCAACGTGAGGATTCCCGTACCGGACTTTCATATTTTAAATAATTTAAAAAT
>CAJKDR010000113.1 GCA_905198755.1 uncultured Clostridiaceae bacterium | reverse complement strand
ATAGGCTAAATATTACTAAAAATGCAGATGAACTGTTGGATCGTCTTGTTTATTACTTGATTTATTGTTTAAAAAATAAATAGTTTGTGTAAAATTTATTATATAGATAGGAGTAATAATAATGTTTTTTAAATTTTTATTAATTGTATTAGGTTTTATTTTATTAATATTTGGTGCTGATATACTTGTAAAAAGCGCAAGTAATATAGCTAAAAAATTTAATATATCCGAAGTACTTATTGGGCTTACAATAGTTTCTTTAGGTACTTCTCTTCCTGAATTAATAATTACTTTAGCTTCTTCTACTTCAAATCAAGATTTGATTATTGGCAATGTTATTGGTAGTAATATTTGCAATTTATTATTAATTCTTGGTATATTATCACTTTTAAAACCCATAAAACTTGATGAAAACAACGTAAAAACTAGCTTTCCAATCTTAATATTGATTAATGTTTTAATTTTGGTCATGTCATTTTTACCATTAAAAAAACTTCCTTTAGTAATTGATACTAAGGAAGGAATTATATTATTGATAATTGCACTTATATACTTTGCTATTCCAATAATAAAACATTTTAGTAATAAAAATGATAATGTTAATTCTACAGATGTTAAAGAAGATGATTATTCAGTAATAAAAAGTTTATTATTAATTATACTTGGTGGTTTTTCTTTAAAATACGGTGGAGATTTTGTTGTAGATTCCTCTATTAATATTGCTACTATTTTAAATGTTCCGACAAATGTAATTGGGCTTACAATAGTAGCGTTAGGTACTTCTCTTCCAGAACTTGTTACTTCAATTGTTGCAATAATAAAGGGAAACCATAACATGGCAGAAGGAAATATTATTGGATCATGTATCATCAATTTTTGTCTTATATTAGGTTTTGGTTCAATTTTATCAATTATAGAACTAGATTCTAAATCAATTGAGAATTTAATTTTTCTTTTATTTGGTACTCTTATTATTTGGTTATATGGATTATCAAATAGTAAGCATACATTATATAAATATCATGGAATTAGTTTACTAATTATTTTTGCGATATATCTTTTACGTTTATTTGTCATATAAATATGATTTAATCTTTCCCATCTTTCTTTTTGTTTGCTTATATCCTTCTTTATATAATTCATCTATTTTTTCTATTTCCAATAGTGATGTTAAATCTGTCTTTATTTTTAATATGTATTCTAATCCATCTACCTCATAATTATATAGTTCATGTGACTGTATTTCCATTGCTTTTATAATACAGTCTATCATGTTCACATCTTTTTTTGTTTTTTCTTCCTTTTCAAACACAATACTTATTATCTTATCTGCTCCTAGTTCTTTTAACTCTTTCCAAGGTGTATTTTCTCTAACTCCTCCATCTATTAGCTTTTTATTTTTAAAGTTTACAGGGCAAAATACGCCTGGATATGAGCAACTTGCTTGCACTGCTCTTCCTATTTCAATATTGTTCAATGTTATATATTCGTCCGAATATTTCCTATTATTTTCTAATGATGTAAATAAATATATTTCCCCATTATATAGATTAACACTTGGAATTATTAATGGCATTTTTATATCTTTAATCTGTTTTATTTCTTTTTTTGCTGCTTGTTCCTGTACAATTTTATATAATTTGTTTCCTGAATTTAATCCTTCTATTATAATCTTTCTTTTAAAAATTAATCCATAAATTAATTTGATGATTTTTAGAATATCAACTTTACTAATTTCCTTTCCAAACTTTTTGAATAGTAAATAAATTTCATTTGGTGTATACCCCATTGCATATAAGCTAGAAACAATACTTCCAGAAGAAGTTCCTGATATACAATCTATTTTTATATTTTCTTCTTCTAATGCCTTTAATGCTCCAATATGTGCTGCCCCTTTCACTCCACCGCCTGATAAACATAGTCCAATTTTCATCTTACCATCTCCATTTAATTTATTGTAGTTGATGTTTTTCCAATTCCTATTACATTTTCTTGTATAGACCTCCAAGTATTACACCCAATAATTCCATCTGCTGTTAATCCTCTACTTCTTTGATATCTTGTTACTGCATCTCTAGTTTGAGAACCAAATATTCCATCTAATCCTCCTGTTCTATATCCTAATGTATTCAAACCATCTTGTGCAACTAAAACGTACACTCCTCTACTTCCTTGTCTTACTAATGGATATCCACCTGATGAACATGATGGCGGAAATGATCTCTTATCAAAATGTACCCAGGTTGGTGTTAATGATGCTGGCTCAACATAGCTCCAGGTTCCTGAGTTAATTGCTACACTTCTAATTTTTTTTCTTTGTGAATTTGATAATGTCTGCCCTACATCAAATGCTACTCCTGCATAATGTTGACTTTGACCAGAGTGTCCTCCCTCCCATGATCTTTTAAATGCAAAACCGACTGGTATTGGTCCTCCATATGTGTATCTAGTTGAATTCCAAGCTCGCATTGTATTTCTAGTAGTCCAAAGTATATTACTTTTACTTGAACCTCTAAATTCTTTTACCTTTAGTGTGCCATTTGTGTTATATGGCATTGCTTCTGCTTCTCCTTTATAAAAAGTTTCCATTTTATTAGTATCATTATTATATATCAGTATTTTAGCCATAAAAAAACCTCCATAGAATATAATTTTTCTATATTCTATGAAGTTTTTTTAATTTGTGTTAATTATAGGGTTACTAAATTATAATTAATTTCTAGGCTGTTTAGTATTGATTTCTCTCTATCAGTACATGTAAATATTATTATCTGTCTATTTTTATATTCTTTTGACATATATTCTAATATATTTTTTAATCTCTCATTATCATAATATGCAAATGCTTCGTCTAATATAATTGGCATTGTTTCTTCTGTTATTTCTTCTATACTAGCTAGTCTCAGTGCTAAATACAATTGGTCTATTGTTCCCAAGCTCAAGTTTTCAGCATTAATATAATTTCCATTACTATCTTCTACTATAATTTCTCCCGATATATTTATCTTCACTTTATTATACTTATTATTTGATACATTTTTAATTGTATCTGATAACTTTTCTGTAAATTTAGGTGTTATTTCTTCTTTCATTTTGTTATAAGCCATTTCTAATGTTTCAATTGCTTTTTTTATTTCGTAACTTTTTTGCTTTAAATCTTTTCTATCATTTAATAAACTTTCTAATTCTTCTTCTATATTTATTAGCTTTTCTAATTTTGGATTTATATTATTGTAATCTATTTCTGTTGTATGAAGCTTTAGAGTTTTTTCATTTATTTTACTTTGTAAACTGTTTATTTCTTGTATAACATTTTCATTTTCTTTTATATTATAT
>CAJKDR010000112.1 GCA_905198755.1 uncultured Clostridiaceae bacterium | reverse complement strand
AAATGTGTGAATAACATTTCTCCAAAGTCATCATAGATTTTTTTATTTTTTTCTGTATCTTCTATTTTTATAGCAACATTTTTTAAACTTAATCCTTGCATATTTATACAATCTTGTTTTTCTATTATTTCTAATGGCACTAATGACGCTCTTATTGGTTTTATTGTATGTCCAAATTTCTTTGAAAACTTATATCCATCACCTGTTGATCCTGTAACAGGGTATGACATTCCTCCTGTTGCAATTATTATTTTATCCGCTTCTAGTAATTTATTACTTGTCTTTACTATAAATTTTTCTTTTCTTTTTGAAATTTCTAACACATTAGTATTATATCTTACATTTATATGTAGCTTATCAATTTCTTTTATAAAAGCTTCCAATACATCTCTTGAAGCATCAGAAAGAGGAAATACTCTGTTTCCTCTTTCTTCTTTTGTTTTTACTCCATTATTTTCTAAAAATCTTATAATATCTGTGTTATCAAATTTTTGAAATGAACTATACAAAAACATTCCATTTCCTAGAATATTTTTTATAAATTCAGATATATCTAAGCTACTTGTTATATTACATCTTCCTTTTCCTGTGATTAGCAATTTTTTCCCTAATGAACTGTTCTTTTCTAATATTTCTACATCTGCTTCAGGATAATTCTTTTTAGCAGTTATAGCTGCTATCATTCCAGCAGGTCCACCGCCTATTATTAGTACTTTCATTTTTCCTCGCTTCTTTGTTTTAAATTTTTAAAACTATATATTTTTTTATTTTATATTATTTACTGCTATTAATACCGCTATTTTTCCGTATTCATATGTTAGGCTTCCTTGCATATATGCTATATATGGTGCTCTTATTGGTCCATCACAACTTATTTCTATTGATGAGCCTTGTGTAAAACTTCCACTTGCCATTATTACTTGGTCTGTATATCCTGGCATATCCCATGGTTCTGGTACAGAATTTGAATCTATTGCAGATCCTTTTTGAATTCCTTGACAATATTTTATTAATTCCTCTGGATTTCCAAATTCTATATTTTGTACTATATCCGCTCTTTTTTCATTATATCTTGGTGATACTTTGTAACCTAATTCTTCTAACATGCAACTTGCATAGACTGCTGTTTTTAAGCTACTTGCAACAACGCTAGGTGCCATATACAATCCTTGCAATATGCTTTTGTTTATTCCCAATGTTGGTCCAACTTCTTTTCCTTGTCCTGGAGCTGTTAATCTTTCTGCTATAAGTTCTACTAGTTCTTTTCTTCCTGCAACATATGCTCCATTAGGCGCTATTCCTCCACCTAGGTTTTTTATAAGTGAACCTACTATAACATCTGCTCCTATTTCTAAAGGTGTAGTTCTTTCTACAAACTCACAATAGCAATTATCTACCATTATTATAACTTCATTGTTTATACTTTTTATTAGTTTAATAACCTTTTCTAATTTTTCTATTGTTAAACTTTCTCTTGTAGAATATCCCTTTGATCTTTGTATTTCTATTACTTTTATTTTTTCCTTTTCTAGCTTTTCTTTTATAGCATCAAAGTCAAAGTCATTTTCTTTTAAGTCTATTTGTTCATATTTAATTCCAAATGCTTTTAGAGAGCTTTTATTTTCTGCTATTCCTATTATTTCGTCAAGTGTATCATATGGTTTGCCTGTAATACTAAGAAATGTATCTCCAGGTCTTAATAATCCAAATAAAGTTACTGTAAGTGCATGTGTTCCAGATATAAATTGACTTCTTACTAAACTATCTTCAGCTCCTAGTACTTGTGCAAATACTTTTTCTATTGCCTCTCTTCCTATATCTGAATATCCATATCCTGTTGTTGAATTAAAATGTACATCTGAAATATTAGCATCTTGAAAGGCTTTTAACACTTTCATGCTATTATACATACAATCTTCATCTATTTTTTTTATTTGTTCTGATATTTTTTTTTCTACCTTGTTTGATAATTCTATCAATTCATTATTTATTTTAAAATTATTATACATCTTTATCTTCCCTTTTTATTCATTATCGTCTGTATAGAATGTACTTTTATAATCATATATTATTTTATAATATTTTCCTATAAAATCTATATCATCTAATTCATCTAAGTTATATTTGGGTTCTTGAACTATATTTCCTTTTTCATCAATTGAACCCCATTTTCCATTTTTCTTTACACCTGCAAATCCATATTTATTTACTTGTGTAACCTCATCATAAATGTAGTCAACTTTCAAATTTGAGTTTTTATCGACAAATCCCCATTTTCCATTTTTTTCTTTAGGTATTAAAGTTGGATTTACATATTCTGCTGAATTAGTGACTGTACTTTCATCATCATTATTTTGTTCTTCTTTTATTGTACTTTTGTCTATTTCTTCGCCTTTTAGGTTAAAATATTTTTCTTCTTTTCCTATTTTTGTATATATATATTCATCATTAATTGTTAATTCTTCATATTTTGTTGTTAATATTTTCTTGCCTTTTGAATTGTAAACTCCTTGCTTTGTTCCTCTAGTAAGTATAAATAAGTTTTCTACTCCACTGTAGTTTATATCTTGATATTTAAAATCTATCATCACTTTTTTATTTTTTATTAATCCACATTGTCCATCTTTTCTTGCTATTATAAATATGTTTTTATCTGTATCTTCTCCTTTTACATCTCCAATTCTAAGTATCTCACTATATTCTGTATTTAACAAAAGTTTTTGTCTCTTGTTCATATATCCATATCTATAACCGTCTTTTGTTTTTTCTCCTATAATATAACCTGATAGTTTATATCCTTGGTCTGATGTATAATATTCATCTCCTGATATAGAATCATATTTAATCTTAATTAATTCTATACCTTTGTTATTTATTACACCGTATTTGTTATCTTTTTTTACTAATAATTCTCCTTCTTTACAACTTAAGCCGTCTATTTCATCATATATTGCCTTTGTTATAATTTTACCATCTAAATCTATTACACCATATTTATTATCTTGTTTATATTTTAATAAATTCTTTTCATATGGCATTGTTGTTTCTATTCCATTTAAATTTATTGTATCTATATCGTTATATTTAGTAAACAATTCCGTTCCTTGGCCGTTTATTACTTTTACCTTTGTTTTACCTGTTTTTTCATTGTAATCATAATAGCAAACAAATATTGGTTTTGATGGGTTTGGAATATGTATTTCATAATATTCTGGTTGTATCACAATTTTTCCAGTTTCATCAATTATCCCCATTTTTTCATTACTTAATAATACAAAGTATTTTTCTTTGCTTACGTTTTCTACTTTATAATTTTTATCTAATTTATTTAATGTTA
>CAJKDR010000111.1 GCA_905198755.1 uncultured Clostridiaceae bacterium | reverse complement strand
TAAAAATTTTAATAATATAGATGATGTGTATAATAGAAGATTGTCTAGAAATGATAATATGCAACCTGTTATAAACTGGCCAAGTCAAATAATAACTAATGTTACAGATATAAGAGATTCATATGAAGAATTTGGAGCTACAGGCGGAAGAGTTGAATATGTAGTTTCAAACAATAAATTTTCATCAATAAAGGAAGTAGTAAACAATACCATTGAAAAAGGTTCATATGGGACAATAACTGTAACTGCTACTGCATATGGAAATAATGGACTTATCACAAAAGATGAAAAAAATATAGAGATTATAAGAGGAATGAAAGTTACTAATGAAGCAGAACTAAAAACAGCATTTGCTACTACTGGAGATTTATATGTATACATTGATAAAGATATAGAATGCACAGAAACTATTTCAACAGACAATATAAATCATAAGTTGGATTTAAATAATCATAGTATTACAAATAATATTACAAATTATTTAAAAAATGAATATGTGTCATTAATAACAATTGGTGAAAATTCAAAATTAACAATAATGGATAAAAGCAAAGAGCAAAAAGGATATATTAATATAAATTTAATAGAAGAAGCAATAAGCGATGGGAAAGATAGGGAGAATTCTATTTTTGTATTAAGAAATAATGGAATATTAACAATAGAATCAGGAAGAATATTTGCAAATATAAGTCAAAAAATGCTACATAAAAATGATGGTACAAATGTTCAAAATCATTGTAGTGCAATAGATAATTATGGTACAGTAAATTTAAATGGAGGAACTATTGAAACTAATGTAGAAGTACGTGCTTGTACATATTTAGTTGTAAAAATAGCAACAGCTAACGGAAGAGGAATTGTAAATGCAGGAACAGTAAATTTAAATTCTGGAAATATAATAGTAAAAACAGACGCAAGTATGCTAAAAGCAAAAGGAACCTCAATATGGGGAAAAACATATGCATATTCGTATGGAATTGTAAATGTAAATGGTGAAGTTAATAGAAGCGAAAACGTAACATTTGAATTAGTTGCAACTGCACACAAAGAATCAACCTATGCACACGATTCTGAACAAGCAGAAATAACAGAAACAGCAAAAAAATCAGATACATCAAAGGTAAATAAATAAGAAGGGATAATATGAAAATAAATATTGTAATGGTAGAACCTGAAATACCTCAAAATACAGGAAATATAGCAAGAACATGCGCTGCAATAGGTGCTAAATTACACTTGGTAAAACCATTAGGTTTTAGTATAGATGATAAGCACCTAAAAAGAGCAGGATTAGATTATTGGGATAAATTAGATATAGAAATACATGAAAGTTTAAATGATTTTTTAAATAAATATGCATATAAACAAAATAGAGAATATATTTCAGAGAATATGTTTTTAGCAAGTACAAAATCTAAGCAATCATATTCAGATATTAAATATAATAAATTTGAAGAAGTATTTTTGCTTTTTGGAAAAGAAACAAAAGGATTACCAGAAGATTTAATAGAAAAAAATATGAAACAAGCAATAAGAATACCAATGAGAAAAGGTCTAAGATCATTAAATTTATCAAATTCTGTAGCAATCATTGCATATGAAGTGTTAAGGCAAAATAATTTTAATGACTTACAACAAGAAAGCAATTATTTTTAGTGGGAGATATTTATGACAGAATTATTAGATACATTTGATGAATATGGAAATAAAACAGGAACAATAAAAAAAGGTGAAATAACGAGCGACTATGTAAAATGTTGCTCTTGTTTTGTTGTAAATGGAAAGAATCAGGTTTTAATAGAAAAAAGAGGAAAAACAGTGTTAGATGCTGGAAAATTAGACTTGTGTTCTGGACATGTACAATCAGGAGAAGTGCCAATTCAAGGGATGGTTAGAGAGTTAACAGAAGAACTAGGAATAAAAGAAGATGAAGCAAGGAATATTAAAAGCATAGGAAAAGTATTAATTGATTTTAATAAAGTTGGAGGAAATTTTAAGTGTATTACAGATATGTTTGTACTTAAAAGAAAAAAAGAAGATTTAGCACTTCAAGATGAAGAAGTTAAAGGAATAGAATATTATGATTTAGAAGAAGCTTTGAATTTAATTAGAGAAAATAAAACAAGAATACCATATTCGCAAGAATTTGAAGAAATATTTAATAACTTAAAACAAGAATTAAGTTTAAAGCCAAAGAATAAAAATATAATGGAAAAATAAAACATTTATCACATATAAGTATACATAATTTGACAATGGCAATGATATGTAGTATAATAATATTTATGTCGCGTAGAAAACGAACAAAAAGGAGAGTGTTATTTTATTTTAGACGACAGTATTAAATACTACACAAAAGAAGCTATAAAGCTATTTAAAGTAATTTTTGTAGGGCTATTAATTGTTATCGCGATAATAGTTGTAAAGTATAAACCAATGTACGAAATAAAAGTGGGACAAAAAACAGTTGGTTATATAAAAGAAAAAAATGAAATTAACAATTATATAGAATCTACAATAAATAAAAACGAGAACATAGCATTTATAGATTTAAAAGAAGATGTATCTTATAATTTAAAATTAGTAAGTAGAAAAGAAAATAATAAAGAAAACGTAATAACGCAAATAGAGGATAATCTAAATATTGAATATACAACATATGCAATAACATATAATAAAGAAAATATTGCATATACATCAACAATGGAAAAAGCAGAAGAAGTAATAGATGATTTAGAAAATGCCAAAATAGATACAGACAATGTTGGAATATTACAAGTATATTCAGATAGTTATGAAGAGATAAAGGCAGATTCATCTGAAGAAATAATAAAAAAACTAAGTACAGCTATTGAAGAAAAGAAAACAGAAAAGAATATAAAAATAGCAAAAAACAATAGTTCAAATAATTCAATATTTACTGTAAAACCAATAAGTGGCGTAATTACATCAAGATATGGACACAGAAGTTCACCAGGTGGGATTGGAAGTACAAACCATAAAGGAATGGATATATCAGCAAAATCAGGGACAACTATTAAAGCAGCAGCAACAGGTACGGTAAAATTTGCAGGCTATAAAGGTAGTTTAGGTAACTTAGTAATAATAGAATCAGAAAAAGGAATAGAAACATACTATGGACATTGTAGTAAGATATATGTAAAAAAAGGACAAAAAGTAACAGCAGGAAACAAGATAGCAGCAGTAGGACAGACTGGTGCTGCAACAGGCCCACATTTACATTTAGAAATACATGTTAATGGAAAAGTAATAAATCCACAAAAATATTTATATAAATAGAACATAGAGATATGTTCTATTTTTTATTCCGCTTTTTTCTGTTTTTGTTCTTGTATTTTAA
>CAJKDR010000110.1 GCA_905198755.1 uncultured Clostridiaceae bacterium | reverse complement strand
AGAATACATTGAATGCACTGACTTTGTTGATGATATTCTCCTGCAAATACTTGTTTAGGGGGCACAGAATAAAAAGTATCACGAAGCATTAACGAGCGGATGCGCTGAAACGCCCTATCCATCGGCTTTTTAGAAGATTCGGGCGAATCCGCCCATTAAAAACAAAAAGTGACATTATGTTGCATTTGGATGACATTCCACCCCTTATAAGAGCTCAATAATACCTCAATTTGGACATTACCACTCATTTCCCCTTAAAATGCCTTAGAATAGCTCGTAAAGCGGTTTTAAACAGCAAAAAACATCTTAAAGGGTGTCCAATTTTACGGACTTCCTTTACCGATCTATAATTGTTAATAAAACTGTTAAAAGTAGAACAGACATGCAAACAGACATGCAACAGACATGCAAAACGAAAAACAAAAAGTTTCAAACAGACATGCAACAGACTTGCAAATTACCCGTTTTTTTTTATTGAGTTTTGATATATAATACATGAAAATATATTGAGATTACAAGAAAATAGCATGAGTTTACCCCTTTAATACATATAGAATTATAGCGTATTTTATTTAATATACTGATTATTAACAATTTAAATACAAAATGCTTATATTTGCATAGATTCAAGCTGCAAATTATATGTTGGTGTGTGATGATAGACTAGTCGAAGTGCTCCCGGTTTTTTACCGGGGCACTATAAAACAGTGAATCTAGCCAATTCGTTATATAAGTGTCAGGATATAGGCTTTAGTCTATTTTTTAAGGTAATAAGATTGTTGTTCGCATGAGGCTGCACCATTTTTGTATAGATTTGAGGCAGCCTCTATTTTTAAGTGGATATGAAAGATTTAATAAACTCCCCAAATAATGGAACTGAAAATTTTTAACCCAAAAATCAATGAATTATGGCAAAAGCTAAAGAAAACATCAATTACCTAGAGGAATTAGTTGCACAATTAGGACATAATGGTGTTGCAGAAAGATTATCTACATGGGTCTCAGACATCTGTAAGGCTGCTCCAGCATCTAAGGATGTAGATGATGTTGTTAACTTCCTTATTCTTCTCAAAAGAGATGTGTTAGATGGAAAAATGGACGTTTAAAGAGTTATAATGGGATGGCACAACTTGTCATCCCATTATTTTTTGCAAAATCGTTTATTGGAATATATAGATATCTGTTCTTGAATTAAAGCATCCAACTGAGGAATATTTAACTCTAATTTTTTTATATCAGTTATTTCATCTAATAAATATCGTATTCTGTTATTAAAAGCATTTTCTTTTACATAAGAGTCTAGGACATTGTTCCAATATATTGTTCCTTCTCTGAATTTTTCTATTATGATATTGCAGAAATTAACATAATTATTATTAGGGTCTAACATAATTTTTTTGAATTTAGATGGGATTCTTACAGATATATCTTTTCTGGCCTCCTTTATATAATAATTATGCTTCTTTACATAATTATCCCCTAATGACTGCTGGAGTTTTCGAATACTATTATAATTGTTTACGAATTCTAAGCCATACCTTTTTAAAAAGAAATATCCATTATCGTTATCATTGTTTATATCGGAGAACTGTATAAGTAATTGTCTAAAAATGTCTTTATTTGTATCTCTAGCAAAACAATAGGAAGTTGCAATATTTTGTTTTTTTAGTTTATATGGCTCCTTATGTTTTAGAACATCATCCACGATCAAATTTGCTTCATCTATTGTTTCTATATCTTCTGCCTTTTCATACATGTATTGAGACAAGCAGTTGTGTAATATTTCGTCTGTGTCTATACTTATGATGTATGGAGGATTGCTATATCTGTCATTACATATTTCTCGAATAGTCAGTTCACAACCTATAGATTGAACCTCATTAATTATATCTTGAATTAGTATAGCATCTTTATTCTTATCTAGTTCCGTAATACAGTCATTAGCAAAATCAAGTATTTTCTCTTTACGTTTAGTAATAGCGTGCTCTCTTTGTAGATTGTTTATTTCCAATTTTGTTTCTGTTGAATAATCTAAAAAACATCGAACAAGACGTTCTTTGTAAAAATTAATATTATTATTGAATATAGCCTGATATACCATTTCTTTTTGCTTAGTAGTTAACTTTATATTTTCTATTAATTCAAAATCCTTTATACATATATTGAATTCCTCTTCATAATTAACATTGTTTTCATAAGAATGTATATCTTCTAAAACATCTTTCAACAATGAATACCTAAGTTTTATATCGCTTTTGTTAGTTGTAGTGGATATAATATAAGCAGACTCTATTATTTGTTTTATTTTATTACAAATAGTTTCATTTACTGTTTTTTTTTCAGAATCGAAAGTTACTACATCTATCATTTCTTTTCTTTGAATATTTCTCGGGGATTTATTTTTGTTGTGAAAAATAAAATAGTAAATTATCGTAAATAAAATAAATGTACACCCAATTAACAACTTTGTCATATGATAATATTTTGTGATCATTTATAGATATAGAAAATAGTCGCTTGTCATTTATTTACTTTGTTTAAGTAATAGCTCCAATAACATTTTATTTTGTTCTCTGAGTTCCGATAGTTCTTTTAATAAGAATTTGTTAAATTCTTCCGTTTGAACATCTTTGCTGGCTTGAATAGAAGAGTTACGACTTTTAGATATTATATTATTGCCTTGAATCATATCTCCTTGAGATTGTTTTCTTATCATTTGGGGATCGTCACGAAAAAGCCACTCTAAATTTAAGTCGGTATATATTCTACTTATTTCCATAACAATGTTAGCGGATATACTTTTGGTTTTTCGCCAATAACTTTTCGATACTCCTATTGATATCTCCAACTGATTAGTATTAATACCTTTAAAATCAAGATATTGCTGAATTTTTTCCTTTATATCCATACAGATTAAAAGCTTAATAATTGTTATTAGTATGAATATACACCGACTTTTTCTTTGAAAATCGGTATATATTCTCCATATTTGCAGCGGGTTTAATATAAACCGCGCCAAATATAGCAATTTTAATCCAATAAATATTGAATATGGTACAAGTAATTAAGTTAGGCGCACAAGGCAAGAAAGAACTTGCTGTCGCCTTTAAAGTAACAATGGCTTATGTCGGACAGGTTTTGTCCGGTCAGAAGAAGGGTGGTAAAGCCCCGGAAATCTGGGAAGCCGCCAAGAAACGGAACGACAGCAAGCTGTACAATGTTGACGAAATCGCCAAGCATGAAACAGTCAGAATACTCGACAACAAGGGTAATGTGAAAGCGGAACGTACTAATTAATAATGTATTATTATGATTCCTAAGACATCACCAAATTTTTGAGAGCTTTTTTGTGTTAAAATAAGCA
>CAJKDR010000109.1 GCA_905198755.1 uncultured Clostridiaceae bacterium | reverse complement strand
CTTGTGTAATAAACACAATAATATCAGCTTTGCTTTCAAATGCTTCTATTTCCCTTGTAAGTCCATGTGAAAATTCTTCTTTTTTTATTTTATTCTTCGATATCTGGTGTTAATGTTTCTATACTAACAACTTTACAATTATCTTTTGTTCTCATTAATGTTACACCTTGTGTTGCTCTACCTAATACACTGATATCTTTTACTTTTAATCTTATTACAGTTCCTGTATTTGTTATTAACATTACATCTTCATCATCTGTTGCAATTCTAATTCCAACTATTTTTCCTGTTTTAGGTGTTGTTTTATATGTTATTACACCTTTTCCTCCTCTTGTTTGTACTCTGTATTCATCAAGTTCTGTTCTTTTTCCAAATCCATTCTCTGTTATTGCAAGTAATGTTGCTTTACTTCCAGCAATTATTGGTTCCATACCTATTACATTGTCACCATCATTTAGTTTTATACCAATTACTCCTTGTCCTACTCTACCTATTGGTCTTACATCTTTTTCACCAAAAGTTATACATAGCCCTTGATGTGTTACTAATACTACATTATCTTGACCATCTGTCATTCTTACATCAATTAATTCATCTTCATCTTTTAAAGTAATTGCTTGTAATCCAGATTTTCTAACTGAATTATATTCTGATAATGCTGTTTTCTTTATCATACCATTTTTAGTTGCCATTAATAGATATTTACCTTCTGCAAAATTAGATATTGTAATAACTGCTGATATTTTTTCACCTCTATCAAGACTTAAAATATTAACAATAGCTGTACCTCTCGCTGTTCTACCTGCTTCTGGTATTTCATATCCTTTTAATCTATATACTTTTCCTTTATTAGTAAAGAATAACAAAGTATCATGTGTAGAAGCTGTAAATATTTGTTTTACAAAATCTTCTTCCCTTGTTGCCATACCAGTTATACCTTTACCACCTCTTTTTTGGCTCTTATAAGTATCTATTGGCATTCTTTTTATATAACCAAAATGTGTTAAAGCTATAACAGTTTGTTCTTCTTTTATTAAATCTTCAATTTCAAATTCTCCTTCTGCTGCAACTATTTTTGTTTTTCTTGAATCTCCGAATTTTTCTTTTACTTCTATTAATTCTTTTTTGATTATATCAAATACAAGTTTTTCACTGCTTAGAACATCTTTTAAATATGCTATTAATTTCATTAATTCTTCATATTCATTTTCTATTTTTTCTCTTTGTAATCCAGATAATGTTTTTAATCTCATATCTAATATTGATTGTGCTTGTATATCTGATAATCCAAATCTTTTCATTAATCTTTCTTTTGCATCATCATATGAAGAACGTATTATTTCAATAACTTCATCAATATTATCTAAAGCGATTTTTAAACCTTCTAATATATGTGCTCTTGCTTCTGCTTTATCTAATTCAAATTTTGTTCTTCTTAATACTACTTCTTTTCTATGATCTATGTAATATTCCATACATTGCTTTAATGTTAAGATTTTAGGTTCTCCATTTACTAAAGCTAGCATTATTATTCCAAAAGTATCTTGCATTTGTGTATGCTTATATAATTGATTTAATACAACTTGAGCATTAGCATCTCTTTTTAATTCTATAACAACCCTTACTCTTTCTTTTCTGTCTGATTCATCTCTAACTTCAGAAATTCCTTCTATTTTCTTATCTTTTACTAATTCTGAAATATTTTTAATTAATTTTGCTTTATTTACTTGGTAAGGTAATGAAGAAACTATTATTCTTTGTTTATTTCCACTCATTTCTTCAATTTCTGTTTCTGCTCTTAATGTTATTTTTCCTCTACCTGTTGTATATGCTTGTTTTATTCCCTCTTTTCCAAGTATTAATGCTCCAGTTGGAAAATCTGGTCCTTTAACTATTTGCATTAAATCTTCATCTGTTACATTATCATCTTCTATAATTTTTATTAATCCATCTACAACTTCTGTTAAGTTGTGTGGTGGTATATTTGTTGCCATACCAACTGCAATTCCTGATGATCCATTTACTAAAAGTGCTGGGATTTGTGCTGGTAAAACCACTGGTTCTTGTAATCTATCATCATAGTTCGGCATAAAATTTACAGTATTTTTTTCTATATCTGCTAACATATAATTAGAAATTTTAGCCATTCTTGCTTCTGTGTACCTCATAGCGGCTGCTCCATCACCATCTATAGAACCAAAATTTCCATGTCCATCTATTAACATGTATCTCATAGAGAAGTCTTGGGCCATTCTAACCATAGCGTCATAAACTGCTGCATCACCATGTGGATGGTATCTACCTAAAACTGATCCAACTGTGTTTGCGCATTTTCTGTATGGTTTATCTGATGTAATTCCATCTTCATGCATAGCATATAATATTCTTCTATGTACTGGTTTTAGTCCATCTCTTACATCTGGAAGTGCACGAGAAACTATAACACTCATAGCATAATCAATATATGCTGTTTTCATCTCTGATTCAATATCTCTTTCGATAATTTTTTCTCCTGTTGTATCCATTCAAATAACCTCTTTTCTTAGATATTTCTACGTGTTTATTATACTAAACCTTACGGAAATATGCAAGGAAAAAGATTTAAAAAAGTCTTTTTTTCTTATATTTTTTGGGTATTTATACTAATTTATTTATCAATTCTTTTTCTTCTGCTGATAGTTCATAATCTATTCCCTTATTTTTTATTAAACAATGCATATTTTCTATTTTTTTTGCTTCATTTATTGTTGATTCTAATGGTGTTATATTTTCTATTTGCTGTTTTATTTTTTTATATTCTTTTTCCATGCCATCTAAATTTTTTGCATTATAATATTTATTCCAATTTTCAATATATTTACTAACTTTCTCTAAAGAATTCACCTCTCCTAAAAATTTATCTTCTATGTTTGACGAAACTGTATCTAAAATCACATTTTTTCCTTTTTTAATCAATTTAGCTGTACCTTTTTTCATTAAATTATTTTTACTAGCTTGTTCTATTACATTATTTATTACATCTGATAAAGTATCTATTATTCCACCTTTTTTCACTGCTGTATGTACTTGTGATAAATTTTCAAATTTTCCTGTTATAATTCCTAATGAACTTTTTCCTAGATCAATAGCTGATTTTATTGCATAGTTTATTCCTTCTTTTAGTCCACTATTTAACATTACATTTTTAATTTCTATAATTTGGTCTTCTACTACATCTGGCATTACTAATTTTAATCCTAAATCCACTCCAGTATTTATTGTCTTTCCTAATGTTGATTCTAAAAATTTATTTTGACTTTCTTCTGTAACTTCATTTTTTATATTTTTTTCTAAATTATTGTTTATATTATTTTCTAATTCAATTTTCATCTATTACCT
>CAJKDR010000108.1 GCA_905198755.1 uncultured Clostridiaceae bacterium | reverse complement strand
GGCAATCAACAAATAAATAATACTAATATATTTATGAATTTTACAAATGGAAAAATAACTGGAATAGCATTAGTAATTAATTGTATTACTAGTATAATGTTTATATTAGCAACAATAGCAACAGTAATTTCAGGAATAGATTATTTGAAGAATGGAAAAGAGTTATTATTGAAAGATTGCTAATTATTAATTCTATATTATTAATTACCGCTCCATCTTACATCACCGTGTCGCTAGCTAGATAAAGATTATAATAAGAGGTTTTTATATGAATAAAACAGAAGCTAAAAAAAGAATAGAAGAATTAAGAAAAGAAACAGCTTATCATGCTAAAAAATATTATGATGATGATAACCCTGAGATAAGTGATTTTGAATATGATATGCTTATGGTGGAATTAAGAAATTTAGAAGCTAAGTATCCAGATTTAATAAGTAAAGAATCTTTAACTCAAAAAGTAGGAGGAACGGTTAAAGAGGGGTTTGAAAAGGTTACACATGAAGTGCCATTGCAAAGTTTACAAGATATATTTAATTTTGATGATTTGTATGCTTTTGATGAAAGAATGAAAGAACAAGCAAATAAATTTTCTAAAGAGTTAAAATATGTAGTGGAAACTAAAATAGATGGATTGTCAGCAGCACTTGAATATAAAAAAGGAAAGTTTGTTAGAGGAGCAACTAGAGGAAATGGTTTAGTTGGAGAAGATGTTACTAAAAATATGTTAACAATTAAACATATTCCTAAAGAATTGAAAGAACCAATAGATATAACTGTTAGGGGAGAAGTTTTTATTGGTACTAATGAGTTTGAAAAACTAAATGAAGAAAGAGCATTAGAAGAACAACCTTTATTTGCTAATGCTAGAAATGCAGCAGCGGGTTCTTTAAGACAGTTAGATAGTAAAATAACAGAAAAAAGACCGTTAGATATCTTTATATTTAATGTTCAAAAATCAGAAGATATAAAATTTACATCACATTATGAATCATTATTATATATGGAAAAATTAGGGTTTAATGTTAATCCAGTAAAAATATTATGTAATAATATAGAAGAAGTTATTGAAGCGATTAACAAAATAGGTGAACAAAGAAAAGATTTATATTTTGGAATTGATGGTGCAGTTATAAAAGTTGATGACTTAGAATTAAGAGAAAAAATAGGAAGTAATTATAAGGTACCTAAATGGGCAATTGCATATAAATATCCACCAGAAAAAAAAGAAACAGTAGTAAAAGATATTGTTTGTCAAGTAGGAAGAACAGGGGCAATAACACCACTTGCAATATTAGAACCAGTAGTTGTTGCAGGTTCAACAATATCAAAAACAACGCTTCATAATGAAGATTTTATAAAAGAAAAAGATTTGAAAATTGGTGATCATGTCTATATACAAAAGGCTGGAGATGTTATACCAGAAGTAGTAGAAGTTATAAAAGAAAAAAGAACTGGTAAAGAAATAGATTTTGAAATGCCAAAAACGTGTCCTGTTTGTGGAGCAGAAGTAGTAAGACTAGATGGAGAAGCTGTGAATAGATGTATAGGAATTGAATGTCCTGCAAAAATATTAAGAAATATTACTCATTTTGTATCAAGAGAAGCAATGAATATAGATGGCTTGGGCGAGTCTATAATAGAACAATTAATAGAAAAAGGATTAATTAACAATATAGCAGACATATATTATCTAACATATGAAGATATATCTTCATTAAAAAAAGATGGAGAAAAATTCACAAAAAATCTTTTAAATTCTATAGAAAATAGTAAAAATAATGATTTGGACAGAGTGATATGTTCTTTAGGAATAAAAAATGTTGGAGCAAAACTAGCAAAAATACTAGCAAAAGAATTTAAAAATATTGATGATTTAATGAATGCAAGTGTTATTAGATTAAATTCTATAAATGATGTTGGAGAGATTACAGCAAATAATATTTATGAATTCTTTAAACAAGAACAAACTATAGATTTAATAAATAGATTAAAAAATGCTGGGGTAAATATGGAATACTTGCAACAAGAAAGTGATGATGAAAGATTCTTTGGGAAAACATTTGTATTAACTGGTAGTTTAAGTAATTATACTAGAGGTGAGGCAAGTAAAATAATTGAAGATTTTGGAGGAAAAACATCAAGTTCAGTTTCTAAAAAAACAACATATTTATTAGCAGGAGAAGATGCAGGAAGCAAATTAACAAAGGCAGAACAACTAGGAGTAACTGTAATAACAGAGCGAGAATTTGAAGATATGATAAAGTAAAGGAAAATTATTAAATGGAAAATTATAAATTTAAAGATTTTGAAAATGATTTAAATAATGGATTTCAACTATACTTAACATTTGTTAATAATAGATACTTAATATATAAAACAAGTGCTAATTGTTATACACAGGAATTAATTGACTATGATGAGAAAAATCCTCAACCACGTGTATCAATTATAACTCATAAAAGATTAAAAGAATTATTTAAATATTCAACAGATTTAGAATATAAAATGATGTAATATAAAAACACCCAAACTCAAATTGAGATGGGTGTTTTTTGCTATATTATGAAGGGTTGATAACTTTCAAATGACTCAGGATTAGAAGATTCAAAGACAAATACAAAAGTATCATCGGTATCATCATAAAACGAAGATACTAAATTACAATCAGAGTCATTAGCCATTTGCTTAATAACTGAGAGTGTCTGTGAATGTCCATGAATATCATCAAAAAAGATTTTATTCAAAACTTCCATTAAAGTCAAATTGTTAGTTGATGTTTTGATAAATAGCAATGATTTTTCTGTAGGCATAATTATGTCTCCTTTTTTATGCAAAAAAATTTATATACATATTATACTATAATTACTTAAATTAATCAAATTTGCAAGGTTTTACGGTTATTGATTTATAAGTATTAAATACAACAAAGCCTGGTTTTGCATTCTTTGGTTTCTTAATGTTTTTAATTTGAGTATATTGAACTTCTACTTTTGAAGAAGAACGAGCTTTAGAATTAAAAGCAGCAATAGAAGCACATTTTTCAATAATATCATCATTTATATCTTTATTATTATCTATTGATAATACAACATGGCTTCCTTGAATGTCTTTAGTATGAAACCATACATCGTTTTTAGATGCTACTTTAAAAGTTATATAATCATTTTGTTTATTGTTTTTTCCGATATAAACTTTATATCCATCAATTATATGTGGTGTTATATTATTAGTATCTTTTTTGCGTTCAACTTTCTTATTTACTTTATTTAATATATTTTCCTGAACTTCTAAATATATGTCATCTAATTCATTAAGAGACGAAGCATTGTCTAAAGAGTAAACAATACTTTGTATATAATCGAGTTCATTTTTTGTTTCAGATTTTTGTTTAGAAACTATTTCTAAAGTGTTTTTTAATTTATTA
>CAJKDR010000107.1 GCA_905198755.1 uncultured Clostridiaceae bacterium | reverse complement strand
ATAGATGTAACTGATTTATATGAAGAAGAATTTGGTCATTGCAAAAATGAAACAGCATATTGCACACCATACACTTTGCTTAGATTATTAGCTGATAAAGTTCCACAAATTCCAGATAAAATATTATATCTAGATATAGATATGATGGCTGGAGATGATATATCTAAATTATATGATATAGATATAACAGAATATGAATATGCAGCGGTAAAAGAAAAATATGGAAGTTGGATAATAAGACCAGATTATATAAATGCAGGGATGCTTTTATTAAATATGAAAAAAATAAAGGAAACAGGACTTCTTTTAAGAGCAAGAGAGCTAATAAAAAAGAGAAAATTATTATTTGCTGATCAAGATGCAATATTTTGGTCAACAACAAAGAAAAAACTTTTGCCAAGAATATTTAATGAACAATCTAAATTTAATAAGAAAGATACAGTAATATGTCATTTTTGTAAAAGACTTATGCTAACACCATATCCTCATACAGAAAATTATAAACAATGGCAGATAGAAGAAATTCATAAATATTTAAAATGTTATGCATTTGATGAAGATTTAGAAGAATATAAAAAATATAAAAAAGAATATGAAGAAAGAAAAGAGGAATATACAAATGTCTAAAGAAACAAAAGAAATACCAATATTTTTTGCAATTGATGATAATTATATAAAATTTTTAACAGTAACTATTAAATCTCTTATTGCTAATAGTTCAAAAGAAAATAACTATGCATTAAAAATACTTTATACAAATGTTAGTGATGAAAGAAAAGAGAAAATTAAAAAATTTGAAAGAGAAAATGTATCTATAGAATTTATAGATGTAACTAAATATATAGAAAAAATACAAGAAAAATTATACACAAGAGATTATTTTTCTAATACTACATATTATAGATTATTTTTACCAGATTTATGTCCACAATATGATAAAGTAATATATATAGATAGTGATACAGTTTTATTAAAAGATATTGCAAATTTATATAACATTGAGTTAGAAGATAATTTAGTAGCAGGAGTACCAGATGAAGCTGTTCAAACAATTCCAGTATTTTCAGAATATGTAGAAAAAGTTGTAGGAATGGCACATGCAAGCAATTACTTTAATGCAGGAGTTTTAGTAATGAATTTAAAGGAACTTAGAAAATTTAAATTTCAAGAAAAATTTTTGTATTTATTAGATAACATTATATTTTCAGTTGCGCAGGATCAAGATTATTTAAATAGACTATGTAAAGGTAGAGTGAAATTATTAGATAAATCTTGGAACAAGGAACCAATTTCAGGAAAAGATATGGATGTAAAAGATATTAATCTAATACATTATAATTTAGCTTTTAAACCATGGCATATAGATGGCATACCTTATGAAGAAATTTTTTGGAAATATGCAAAAGAAACAGAATATTATGATGAAATGATAAAAATAAAAGCAGCTTACGGTGAAGAGGAAAAACAAAGAGATGAAGAATGTAATATAAATTTACAGAAATTAGCTCGAAAAGAGTGCGATTGCGTTGGAGACGACAGATATTTAAGGGGAGATAAATAAGTGTTAAAACGAAATAAAGATGTCGAAATAGAAAAAAGTCCAGATAGACTAGCAATAATGGCAGAAATAGAAAAATTAGAAAGAGAAGGAAAGTTTGATGTGGATCCAGAAAAAGATCCTCCAACTATTGAACTTGAACCAGATCAAATAGATTATTTAAGAAGAAGTATAACAGATAAATTAAAAGCAAGAACAGCTAATAAAATAGGAGAAACATTTTTAAATAATTTATTAAGAAAAAACAAACTAATAATAAAAGAAATAAATGGAATTGAAAATTTAAATAAAGTAAAAACAGGAGCTATGTTAACATGTAACCATTTCAATCCATTTGATTCATTTACTGTTGAAAAGGTTTTCAGAACTTCAAATCAAATTAAAAATAAAAAATTTTCTACTATGTGTATGGATTGCTTCATTCCAAGCAATACCGAGAGCGTTTCGCCGATGATCTGAAGAAGTCATTGCCACGCATTCCCATAGTGGATAACGTACAGGACTTTATGGCTTTTTATTTAGAAATTGTGACACATTGCCATTAAGCTCTAATATGAGAACTATGACTATCTTTATGAAAGCTGTTGATGAGATATTACAAAGAGGCGATTTTATACTAATATATCCAGAGCAAAGTTTATGGTGGAATTATAAAAAACCAAAACCATTAAAAAGTGGAGCATTTAGATTAGCAACAAGAAATAATGTACCAGTAATACCAATATTTATAACAATGCAAGATAGTGATAAAATAGGAGATGATGGATTCCCAATCCAAGAGTATATTGTAAATATAAAAGAACCAATATATCCAGATGAAAATTTATCCGAAAAAGAAAATACAGTTATAATGAAAGAAAAAAATTCAGAAGTTTGGAAAGAAATTTATGAAGATTTTTATAAAATTCCATTAACATATACTACTGAAAATAAGGAAGAATAGGCATGAAAGAAAAACAAGTAATTTATTATAAAGATGAGTTAAATGAAGAATTTTCAAATGCAAAAATCATACCAAGAACAATAGACGAAAGCTATAAATATATTCATAAAAATCCAATATGGAATATAACATCATTTATAATTCAAAACATTATAAGTGTACCAATTAAAATACTTTATTCTAAAATAAAATTTAGAATAAAATATATAGGAAAAGAAAAAGTAAAACCATATAAAAATGTAGGATATTTTATGTATGGAAATCATACTCAACCATTTGCAGATACATTTATTCCAAGTAGAATAAACTATCCTAAAAGAAACTTTTTTATAGTAAATCCAGAAAATGTTTCAATGAAGTTTCTAGGAAATATAGTTCAAATGTTGGGAGCTATACCAATACCAACTACCACAAAGGCAATGCCTAATTTTTTAGATAGTATAAATAAAAAAATAGATAAAAATTATAGTATAACCATATATCCAGAAGCACATATTTGGCCATATTACACAAAAATTAGACCATTTAAAGATGTTTCATTTAAATATCCTGTAAAACTAAATAAACCAGCATTTTGCTTTACAAATACTTATCAATCATACGGAAAAAACAATGATAAAATAAAAATTGTTACATATGTAGATGGACCATTTTTCACAAATAGAGAACTAACAATAAAAGAACAACAAAAAGAACTAAGAGAAAGAATTTATAACTGTATGGTAGAAAGAAGTAAAAACAGCAATATAGAACATATAAAGTATTTAAAATCAAAATAAATTTTATAAAAAACAATTTTAATTCACATATTAATTATTACATAGGCGGAAGACATCCGCCTGTGAAAATATTTTAAATCAATTTAATTCAGAGAGGTTCAGATTGAAAATTTATTCAAAACTAAAAATAAATTTAATGTCATTTTTTATATC
>CAJKDR010000106.1 GCA_905198755.1 uncultured Clostridiaceae bacterium | reverse complement strand
AAAAAGAATATAGAAAAATGTCATTTAGAAAAGAATACCAATGTTGTATATGCTGATTATAAAAGTTGCTTAAAAAAAATAAATAAAAAATTTGATATAATTTTTATAGATCCACCTTATAAGTTAGACATTGCAGTTAAGGCGATTAATTTAATAGAAGAATATGACTTATTAAAAGAAGATGGAATAATAATTCTAGAAACAGATGAAGAAAAAAGAGAATTAACAGAAATAGATAACAATAAAAATATAAATATAAAAGATTTAAGACGATACGGAAGAGTAAAATTAATATTCTTAAATCGAAAGGGGTAAAAATGGAAATTTTCACATTATTAGAAACTTTAGAAGAATGTTTAGAAAGAGCAAGAAATATACCTTTTACACAAAAAGGAATTGTAGATAAAGAAGAAATTTTAGATATTATTAAGGAAATAAGATTAAAATTACCTGATGAGTTAAAGCAAGCTAAATGGGTAAAAGAAGAAAGAGGAAGAATATTAGTTGAAGCTCAAAAGGAAGCTGATGGAATTGTAAAAGAAGCAGAGAATAGAATTATTTCAATGATAGATGAACATGAGATAACAAGAAAAGCATATGAACAAAAAGCACAAATCATAGAAACAGCTAATGAAATGTCAAGAGAAATTTCAAAGGGAACAAAGGAATATGCAGACAATATATTAGAAAAAGTAGAAGGTGTTCTACAAGAAGCATTAAAAACAGTAGAAAATAATAGAAAAGAATTAAAATAATCTAAAGAAATCAGAACACAGTAATAATGCTGGTTTCTGATTTCTAATTTTTTATATCTGATAAAGGGAGGAAATAAATTGGCAGCAAAAAGAGGGAGAAAACCTTCAACTAAAAAGAAACAAAATAATACGAGAAAAAAAACAGTAGCACCAGATAGAAATATAAGTGTTGTAATAATGATAATGATAAGTATATTACTAGGAATATTAATATATCAAAAAACAGGATATATAGGACAACATTTAAGCCCAATACTTGGAGGAGTATTGGGATGGATAAAATATATTATTCCTATAGGAGTTTTTGTATTAGCAATATCATATGCGTGTGATAAAAATAATATGTTAGGCTCAAAAGTTTTTGAATTTGTAATTTTTATAATATGTATTTGTGCAATATTATCTACATATCAAATTTCAGAACAAAATATAAGTTTAAAACAAGATATATCAAAATCAATTTCAGAATCATATAAATTAGGAACAAACAATAAAGGTGGAGGAGCAATAGGAACTATAATAGCCGTACCACTAGTAAATATGATTGGAGTTCCAGGAACAGTAGTACTTTGTATAGGAATAAGTGTTATTATATTAGTATTTATGCTAGGAATACCGGTGTCTGATATAATACAAGAAACTGTTGAAAATATGCAGGATAGGAAACAAGCAAGAAAAGAAGAAGTCAATCAAAATAGACAAAAGGAATATGAAAGAAGAGAAAGACAAAGGGAAGAAAGAAGAAAAAATAGAAAGTTAGCTACATTTGAAGTTGATGCTGAAAAAGACGAAATTAGTGAAGATCAAATAAAAATCAACTTAAATACCGAAAAAACACCTAAATTAAGAAAATACGACCATTCAAATGATGATTTAGAGCCGTTAGTAAAAGGAAACAAGAAAAAAGAAAAAAATAAAGAAAATGAATTTCAACCAGACTATATAGAAAGTAATTTATTTAAAAAAGAAGAAGAAAAGAAAGAAGAAAAAACAAAAGAAGTATTAACTCTAGAACATGCAATGTCTGCAGAAGATGAAAATTATGAATTTCCACCTATTACATTATTAAAGAAAGGAACTGGAATGGTACTAAAAGGAGGAAAGAAAGCTTTAACAGATACAGCAAATAAATTGCAAAAAACATTATATAGTTTTGGAGTAACAGCTAAAGTAGAAAATGTTTCTGTAGGTCCAGCAATAACAAGATATGAAATAAAACCTGCAGAGGGAGTTAGAGTAAGCAAAATAGCAAATTTAGCAGATGATATAGCACTAAATTTAGCAGCAGAATCAATAAGAATTGAAGCTCCTATACCTGGAAAACAAGCAGTTGGAATTGAAATTCCAAATAAAGAAAATGAAATAGTACATTTAAGAGATATATTAGAAACAGATAAATTTATTGATGCAAAATCTAAACTAACAATAGCACTTGGAAAAGATGTTGCAGGTGAAGCAGTTATGGCTGATATAGGAAAAATGCCACATGTTTTAATTGCTGGTAGTACAGGTTCAGGAAAGAGCGTTTGCATAAATACATTAATAACAAGTATAATTTACAAGTCTAAACCTAGTGAAGTAAAATTAGTTATGGTTGACCCTAAAATAGTAGAATTGTCAGTATATAATGGAATACCACATTTATTAATACCAGTAGTAACAGATCCTAAAAAAGCTGCAGGAGCATTAGCTTGGGCGGTACAAGAAATGGAAAATAGATATAATCTTTTTGCAGGAAAAGGTGTTAGAGACTTAAAAGGCTACAATAATGCATTAGAAAAAGAAGATAGGGAAAACGAAAAACTACCTCAAATAGTAATAATAATAGATGAGTTAGCAGATTTAATGATGGTAGCAGCAAAGGATGTTGAAGATGCGATTTGTAGATTGGCTCAAAAAGCAAGAGCAGCAGGGATGCATTTAGTTATAGCAACACAAAGACCATCTGTTGATGTAATAACAGGATTAATAAAAGCAAATGTTCCTTCTAGAATAGCTTTTGCAGTATCATCACAAGTAGACTCAAGAACAATATTAGATATGGCAGGTGCAGAAAAATTATTAGGAAAAGGTGATATGTTATTCTATCCAGCAGGAGCATCTAAACCTACTAGAATTCAAGGAGCTTTTGTTGATGACAAAGAAGTAGAAAAAATAGTAGATTTTATTAAATCAAACGGAGATACTAAATATAATGAAGAGATTATTGAATCTATAGAAAAAGCAAATTCACCAGATAAAGATCAAAAAGATGTACTAGACGATGATGATACAGATCCACTTTTAGATGAAGCAATTGAAACAGTAATAGAAACACAACAAGCATCTACTTCTTTTATTCAAAGAAGATTTAAAGTAGGATATGCAAGAGCAGGAAGAATAATTGACCAAATGGAAGAAAGAGGAATAATATCAGGATATCAAGGAAGTAAACCAAGAGAAGTTCTAATGACAAAAGAAAGATGGGAAGAACTAAATATGCAACAAGAACCTAATAACATAAATGAATGAAAGGAAAATAAATGAAAGAAGAGTTTTTTTCTAAATTTAAAGATTACAACGGAGAATTGGAAAAAATATTAGAAAAAAAAGATTTTTCGAAAGATTCGAAAAGTCTTCTTCTTAGTATGTTTTATAAACTTGAAAGTTCATATAGTGATTATGAAACAGTAAAAAGAAAAGTCAAATCAAAACAAGAATTTTTAGAAAATATTTTAGAAAATATAAAATAT
>CAJKDR010000105.1 GCA_905198755.1 uncultured Clostridiaceae bacterium | reverse complement strand
TTCTTCTCAAGACTTGCTATATCCTTTTTAATATACTTACTACTTTTTATACACAAGAAAGTGTAAAGTTCTTTTATCCCCTATTTTTCAATAACTATTGCAAAATTATATCTTGTTTAAGAAAATATTTTAATTTTAAAGATAAAAAATTCTTCATCCTGCAATGCTTTATATTCTATATTGTAATTATTCAGAATATTACTTACAATATATAAACCTAATCCATTACTATTTTCCTTATTTAAATCAAATTTAACATCAAATATTTTATCCATATTCGAAATTTTATTGTTACCGTATGTATTCTCTATATATAACCAATCATTAACTATCCCAATATTAATTACCCCATTTACATCAGTATATTTTACCGCATTACTAATCAAATTAGATAGAATAATCTTTAAAGCTGTTTTTCCTATATAAACATTCTCATCTAATATATAATTATTGACAGTTATTTTCTTTTGATTTGCTAATATTTCATACTTTTTTAATACATCTTCTAATGTATCATTTATTTTCAAATATTCTTCATCATTATTCAAATTTTCTATAGAATGAACTGATAATATTTGAGAAATATTTTTTGTTAAACCATCAACGATTTCAATACATTCATTAATATAAATATCTCTTTCTTTATATTTTCCAATATTGTATTTCATATTTTCCAGTATTATTTTAAGACTAGCAAGAGGAGTTTTAAGTTCATGGGATGCACCTTTAAAAAAGTCATATTTTAACTTTTCTAATTTTATAATTTCTTTATTTTTAAATTCCAAATCGTCAATTGTTCTTAATAAAGTAGAATACAAATCATTAATTTGCTGTTTTAATTCTCCAACTTCATCATTAGAGCTAACTTTTAATCGCGTTTTTTTATCAAGTTTCATCATTTTATCAGTAACAATTTTTATTTCTTGTAAATTATTTTTTATTAATTTTGCATAAATTAAAGAAATAATAGCAGAAAATAAAATTGATATTAATAGAGAATATGGTAAAAATTTAATGCTTAAATCTTTCGCATCTTTTTGCATATCAGCTGTAGAAACAAATTGTAGATTTATTTTTTTACCATCATTAAGCGTTATCTCTCTTTCTTCAATTATCAAAGAATTACTATCACTTTCTAAATTAACATTTATATTATCTTTGATTTGTATTTCATTTTTATTATTTTTTTCTTTTATAAATGCTTTTATTTCACTACTCTTCGAATAAAGCTCCAAAGTTTGTTCTATGTATTTTATTTCTTTTCCATTCATATTACTAGAAATTTCATTTGCAATATTATGGATCTTTTCTTTTCTTGTCTCCAAATATGTTTTAGGAAAGATAAAATAAACTAATGAATGAACTAATATAATTATTATTCCAAGAACAGAAAATATTTGTATGAACATTTTGGGAAATATCTTTAATTTTTTCATTTTCTCTCCAATTTATATCCTACATTTCTTATAGTAGTTATACAGTCTAATTGTAATTTTTTTCTAAGTTCTTTTATATATACATCTATTACCCGATCATAAGGAATTTCTTCGCTATCTTTCCATACATAATCAATAATTTGCATTCTTGTTAACACCTGTCCATTATTATCCAATAAACATTTTAATACTTCTAGTTCTTTTGCATTTACATCTATTTCTTCACCATTTATTTTAGCTGTATAGCTATTAAAATTAACCGATAGATCCTTATATTCAAACTTCTCTAAATGTCCATAATTCTTCTTAATTAAAGAATCTATTCTGGCCTTTAAGACCGGCAATGAAAATGGCTTTTCTATATATCCATCTGCCAGATTAGTAAACGCATCAATTTTATATTCTTCATCACTAAATGCAGTCAGGATTAGAATTGGTAAATTGCTTTTCTTTCTAATTTCTTTCAACACTTCTAACCCATTAATAAAAGGTATCTGTATGTCTAAGATAACCAGATTTATATCGCTATTAAATTCTGACAAGGCTTCTCTTCCATCTTTAGCTTGAATAACAGTATATCCAAATTCTGAAAGATATTCACTTATCCCCTCTCTTATTATATTATCATCTTCAACGGTTAATATTTTCATGTATACCTCCACTTAAGCATATTCGCTTATATTGTACAGCATATTATTGGGTATTGAAAAGCAAAAAATTTTTGGTGCTTTTCAGCACCAAAAATTTTATTTATTGTCAATTAATAATTCTTTTGGATTCCTTCTTAATATATTGAATGAAGAAATAATCAAAGATACAAGAAGTACTAAACTCATAAATATAACTACATAAAATATGAATTTAGGTAATACATTTATATCTAAACTTGATAATGTCTTGTTAAATCCTTCAGCTTCTGCACCACCACCTAATTGGCTAGATGCAGATTGTCTAGCTATTTGTTTAGCTATATCACCAGTAACCTTATTCAATATATTATTCCCAAGCTTTTCAGCTGTATACCTAGCTAAGAAATAAGAGCCAACATATGCTGGGATTGATATAAATACCATCTCAATCAGGAATTGACCAAAAATTTCTAATTTTGATATACCTAATGATAGTAATACTGCTATTTCCTTCTTTCTGGCATTCATCCATAATAATAATAATAATGAAACTACAACTCCTGCAAATATTAATGAGCCAACAAATAATTTATTTGAAATTGAGTAGATACCTGATATAGATTGTTGTAATGCAGGGTAATTTGATGAACTTTTAATCAAATTATATTCTCTCCAATTTATATCTAATTTCTCAATCTCTTTTATTACACTATCAAGATTCTTATCACCTTTTACAAAGAATGTTGCATCCTGGTATACAGCTGTATCTTCTGTATTACCATAAACTTTAGCAGCTGTATGAACATCAGTAATTAATGTATTTTCGTATAGTTCCTGTGCTGCACTTACTCCACCACTATTATGCCCATCGAATAGACCTTTAATTTCTACTTCTACTGTTTCATCTGCTTGTTTCTCGTTATCAGCGTCAAATAAATTAGATTTTATTTTTATCTTATCTCCAACTTTAAGATTATTTTTTTCAGCTAAATCTTTATGCATTAAGATTTTATTTTTATCTTCATTTTCTAAATGCTTTCCTTCTACTAATTTATATGCTTCTGATACAAATTTTGTTTCTTTTGATGAGTCGTTAACTCCGGTTAACATCACTGTTCTTTTAAAATTCTTCGCTCTTTTAGGCGATTGATTCGCAAGAGTCTCTTTAGTTTCAATAATATCATAATCAACTAAATCTGCAACACTGTTTATTCTTTTTACATAGGAGTCTATACTATCTGTTTGAGATATCTTTTTAATATCTTCACCTTTTACATTTCCTCCACCTCTAGGTGTTCCTGGATTTACTTGTCTATTTATCTCCATAGAAAAACTATTGGTTATATTAGCAAATGTTTCTTTTGAAGCTCTGTCCGTAGCATCTTTAATAGATAAACTTATAAGACTTAAAGTTGACATAGCCAAAATGACTAACATAATAATTATTGATTTTAAGCTTTTTCTAGTTACATAAGCAAATGCATTTTTTATCATTATTCAACCTCACAATTCATGACAGAAAATAACGATTTTTGTTAT
>CAJKDR010000104.1 GCA_905198755.1 uncultured Clostridiaceae bacterium | reverse complement strand
GGCAATCCTAGACGGGAGAAAGAGTTGTACGAGAAGAATTGTAAAACCGAAACCGCAAGGATATTTTGAAGTAAGCGAAGAACCGAAAGGAGTGTGAAACAAATGAAGTGTAGATACGACACCAGAATTTCGTGCACAGAGCAGTGCAAGCATATAGACACCTGTGCATGGATGAAAGGGCAGGGCAGAAGGGAAAAGATACATATAGTCGAAAAACATGAGGACAGGTTAGTGAGAGATTTTATGAAGAAATCGAGGGTCTAACAAAGATACATGAAAAATGAAATTTGAAGTTATGGAACATTGAAAATTAAATAGAAAAGAGGGATAATATTATGAATATTGTAATCATTATCGCCACTATTCTAATCTCAGGTATTATTTTTATACCAGTAGGTGTATTAATAAGAAAAAAAGCAGCAGAATCAAAAATTTCAAGTGCTGAAAGCGAAGCAAAAAGATTATTAGAAAATGCAAATAGAGAAGCAGAAAACATAAAAAAAGAAGAGATATTTAAAGCAAAAGAAGAGATAATGAAATCTAGAGATGAACTGGATAAAGAGATTAGAGAAAGAAGAGGCGAAGTACAAAGTCAAGAAAGAAGATTAATTCAAAAAGAGGAAAATCTAGAAAAACGTTCTGAAATGTTTGAACGTAAAGAAAGAGAACTAGAAAAAGAAGAAAAAGAATTAGATAAAAAAAAGGATGATATACAAGAAATATTTAACAGACAAATGCAAGAATTACAAAGAATTTCAGGATTATCATCAGAAGAAGCAAAAAAACAATTGTTATCAGAATTAGAAAAACAATTGACAAATGAAAAAGCAATATTAATAAAAGAAGTTGAAACTAAAGCAAAAGAAGATGCAAACAAAAATGCTAAAGAAATATTAAGTTATGCAATACAAAAATGTGCTGCAGACCATACTTCTGAAACTACAGTTTCAATAGTAAATTTACCAAATGATGATATGAAAGGTAGAATCATAGGTAGAGAAGGTAGAAATATTAAAGCATTAGAAACATTAACAGGTATAGATTTAATAATAGATGATACACCAGATGCTGTAATAATTTCAGGATTTGACCCATTAAGAAGAGAAGTAGCTAAATTAGCTCTAGAAAAATTAATTGATGATGGAAGAATACATCCAGCAAAAATTGAAGAAATGGTAGAAAAAGCAAAAGAAGAAATAGAAGCAACAATTAAATCAGAAGGTGAAAGAGCAACATTAGAAACAGGTGTTATGGGACTTAATCCAGACATAGTTAGATTAATAGGAAAACTAAAATACAGAACAAGTTATGGACAAAATGTATTGAATCATTCTATAGAAGTTTCAAACTTAGCAAGAATAATGGCAGAAGAATTAGGGTTAGACTCTACTAGAGCAAGACGTGCAGGCTTATTACATGATATAGGAAAAGCACTAGATCATGATATGGAAGGAACACACGTAGAACTTGGTGTAGAAGTATTAAGAAAATATAAAGAAAATGAATTAGTAATAAATGCAGTAGAAGCACATCATGGAGATGTAGAACCAAAAACATTAGAAGCTGTTTTAGTACAAGCTGCTGATGCAATATCTGCATCAAGACCTGGAGCAAGGAGAGAAACATTAGAAGCATACATTAAGAGATTACAAAATCTTGAAGAGATAGCAAATTCTTTTGAAAGTGTTGATAAATCATTTGCTATACAAGCTGGACGTGAAGTAAGAATTATAGTAAAGCCAGAGAAAGTATCAGATGCTGAAATGACAGTATTAGCAAGAGATATCGCTAAAAAAGTGGAATCAGATATGGAATATCCTGGACAAATAAAAGTAAATGTAATAAGAGAATCAAGAGCAATTGAATATGCTAAATAAAATAAAACACACTATACTTTAAAGTATAGTGTGTTTTATTCTAAGATGCTCTATCAAGTTTAATAATAAATCCTCTAAATTCATCATAAATACAGATAGAATCGTCATAGAGACGAACTACAAAAAATCTAAGAGATTCAGATTTTTGGGATTCGCAAAACTTTTTAAGAACAGTTTTAGATTCTTCAGTGATGGAATATCCATCATAGAATGTGAAGTCTTTCATTAACCGATTTTTACTATCGTAAATGAAGACCTTTTTATTCGCCAATGGCGAATTCTTTGCGTAATTGGAATCTATAAGATTGAGAATAAACTCAAAAGTCATTATAAAATCCTCCCTTGAAGTATTATTTACTATAGGCATATTAACCCATAAGCATTACATTAATTATAGCATAAAGAAACATCAAAATCAAATAAATAATAATCACACAAATCACAATTTGCAAAAAGAATAAAAATATAGTATCATAAATAGGTAAAATGATATGAAAGGAAAATGTATATGAAAATATTAGCAGTGGGAGACATTGTTGGAGAAAACGGTTTAAGAAAATTAAAAGAAATATTGCCAAACTTAAAACAACAAGAAAAAATAGATTTTATAATTGTAAATGGTGAAAATGTGGCAGGAGGAATGGGAATAACAGAAAAGCTATTTAACCAAATAATCCAAGCAGGAGCAGATGTTGTTACATTAGGAAATCATACTTGGTCTAAAAAAGATATTTTTAACTTCATAGACAACGAAAAAATAATAAGACCAGCTAACTACCCTAAAGGAGTTGTTGGTAAAGGATATAGCATTTACAAATGCAAAAACAAAAAAATAGCAGTAATGAATTTGTTGGGAAGAACCAATATGGGAATTTTAACAGAGAATCCATTTTTAGAAGCAGATAATATTATAAATAAAGTAAGAAATGAAGTAGACTATATAATATTGGATTTTCATGCAGAAGCAACAGCAGAAAAAATAGCAATGAGAGAATATCTAGAAGGAAGAGTAAACATTATATTTGGAACACATACACATGTACAAACAGCTGATGAAGAAATAACAAAATCAGGAATGGGTTATATATCAGATTTAGGAATGACAGGACCAAAAGATTCTGTAATAGGAATGGATAAAAAAGCATCTATAAAAAGATTTGTAACAACATTACCAGAAAAATATAGAATAGCAGAAGGTGAATCTAAATTTAATGGATGCATATTTGAAATAGATGACGAAACAGGTCGAATTCAAAACATATTAAGAAGAAATATGTAAAAAATCACGAAAAATACGCAATAATAGCATACGAAATTTCTAATTTTTTCCAATTTTCACTAGACAATAATTAGTAAATATAATATAAATATAACTGTTCACAAAATTTATATTTAGGAGGAAAAAAATGGAAGTTTTAAAAATTTCAGCAAAATCAAACCCAAATTCTGTAGCAGGAGCAATTGCAGGACTAGTGAAGGAGTCAAACAAAGCAGAGATGCAAGCAATAGGAGCAGGAGCACTTAACCAAGCAATAAAAGCTGTAGCTATAGCAAGAGGATTTGTAGCACCATCAGGAGTTGATTTAGTTTGCGTACCAGCATTCGCCGAGGTAGAAGTAGAAGGTGAAGATAGAACAGGTATAAAAATTATAGTTGAGTCTAGATTATAAAAATCTATATAAATTAATAAGGGAGTTGGGGAAATTTATTCTCGAACTCTTTTTTGATAATAAGGAGAGAACAAAT
>CAJKDR010000103.1 GCA_905198755.1 uncultured Clostridiaceae bacterium | reverse complement strand
TATATAGATAACATTTCTATTGATTCAAAAAGTGATATCGGTACAAAAATTCTAAATTATAAAAATCCATTACAGTTTGGAAAATACTTAAATATAACTAATCCAGAAAACAATAAAATTGATTTTAATATAGTAACTACTAATAGTAAAAATAATAATTCAAACTATGATACTCCTACTTTCTATACTGATTGCTCTAATCCAATAACATTAGGATATTTAAATGATGGAATAATTCAAAATTATTCTATTTCCAACAATAATAATAAAGTTTCATATAACGCAAAAATATTTAAAGAAGCTAATATCAGCATAGAAGACTTAAATAATACTTTAAATTTTACAATACACATAGTTACAAACTCTAATAAAAAGTTTAGCTGTAATGTAAGTGTTAATCTTTCATTAGATAATGATTTTTTAAATAACGGTTATTCATTTATGAGTCTTCCAATAGAAGATGGACAATACAAATTTTATAGAGAATAAAAAAGAGAACCAATTAAGGTTCTCCTTTTTATTTAACTAACGATTATCTTGTAAGAATTATAAGACCAACTGTAGACATATATGTGTCATCCGCATGATTTACATGATATGCTGATGCAACAGGGCATACATCACCTGAATCTCTATAACTTCCTCCCATTAATGAAAAGCCTGATTTTGAAGCGGGATCTTTTATAATTTTATAGGTGCTACCTGCAAAATGTTTTAGTCCTGCAAATTCATCTTTTGGATGTTTACTGGTTCTGTATTTTCCAATACGAGAAGAATTATCAGCTAAATCTTCTAAAGTAACCCATCCATCTTTTAGCCATCTGAGAAGCAACAAATAATAAATTGTTGCTGTTGCTAACTGACTTCCATTCTCTGGAAGATAATTGCTTGCAACATTCTCCCATTCAAATGTTTTAATGCCTCCTGTGATTTTCCGTTTTGGATCAAATTCAATTGTTCCGTCATTATGTAAATACGGTTCACAAACTTGAATCCACGCAAAACCATTATCTGGTTTATTTTTTAACGCATCAAAAATGGCATTTTTCAACTTTTTTTGTTTCAAAGTCTTAAACTTTCTTTCTTTTCCATTCGAATCGAAAAGCAAGTCATTTTTTGTTAAATTCGAAAAATCTAAGTACATAAACTCAGCTTCTTGAATCTTGCAATACCAATAATCAGTTTTGGGAACTTTTCTAGGCTTTTGATACACCTTTGTTCCACCTATAATAGGATTTGGTTTGTTAGTTAAATTAATAACCTTTTCTTTTTCCATAAAGTCTACCTCCTCATGTTGTTTTATATTGAAAAAGTTAAAAACATTACCACTCGTGGCTTTGTTTACATTTCTATTATAGCATAATTTACATAATTTTGCAATTTGCTGTTTTTTCTATTTTGTGTCAATGTCTTTATGTTTCATTTTATAGATTGTAATCTTTTATTTTATTGTTTAGTTTTTTATATATTGGTTTCATTTTTTCTTCATTTGTAATTTCTTCTGCTTTATCGATGTCAATCCATTCAACGCCACTATTTTCATCTTCTTTAATTCTTATAACCTCATTTTCATCGGCTTCAAATAGAAAGCAACAATCTAAATGTAAGTGTGATGGTACAAATTTTCCTCTTTTGATATGGCTATCTACAGTAAGTATTTGTATTCCAAAAATTCCATTACTTAATAGCTTTAAGTTATTTAGTCCTGTTTCTTCATTTGCTTCTTTTAATGCTACATGTAATAAATCTTCATCTCCATCTGCATGTCCCCCTGTCCATGCCCATGATTTATAAATATTATGATATATCATAAGTACTTTTGTTCTTTCTTTATTTACAATCCAATTCGAAGCTGTAAAATGGCACATTTTATTATCTCTTGTTAGTACGTCTTCAAAGGTATCTATATATTTTAACATCATTTCCTTATCATTAATTTCTTGTTCATTGTATGGACTATATTTTTCTATTTGTTCTCTTAAACCCATTTTCACCCTCCAATTATTTTTCCATATTTTCTTTTATATATCTATATATTTCTCCCCAATTATTAACTTCTTTTATATACTTATTTTCTTCCAATATCATTAAATTAGTATCTCTAAAATATAATGTTCGTATTTTATTTTCTGCTATTTTTTTTATAATATTCCAGTCATCATCAATCATAATATCTACTTTTTCTTTTTTACAAATTTCTAATTTATCTTCAACATTCCAATAATATTTATCAAACTTAATATTATTTTCTTCTAGCAATCTAATTGCATCATCTTTCATTTCTTTTACATAACCGCCTCTTGCAGTTATAACCACAAATTCATGCCCCTGTTTTTCTAACAAATCATATATTGCTATAAATCCTGACATTAACCCACTTTCTCTTGAAACTTTCAAAAAATATTTTTCAATAAATTCTTTTTCTTGATTACTTGTCCAATTATATCGTGATTGAAATTTAGGTTCTTTTCTATTTATTAGATTATTTCCTTTCAAAATATCTATATCAAATATTTCTTCATAGGTTCTAAATGTTGTTTCACTATCTATAACTACACCATCTAAATCTATACCAATTTTCATATTAACATCCTCTCTATTTTTTGTTTTATTCTATCATATACCTTTTCTTTTAACAACAAAAAACTCCAATGTTAATTGGAGTTTTTCATTATTAATACTTAACTGTAGTTTGACTTTCGTTTAAATATAATATGTATTTTTCTTCTGTCTCTGTAAAAGAATATCCTTTTGCTTCTGGCTTCATTTCTTTATTGATATAATCTGTTGATATTTTTGTTAATTCTATATAAGAATCTTCATTTTTAATATATACAACATTTTCTATATCTTTTCCAGAAATTTCACTTTGAATCATAGAAGTACCATCTACATATTCATACTTGCATAAAGTAACTTTACCTTCTTCATCATATTCAAGTATTATAGTTTTTAACTCTTGTGTAGTATATGGTTCTATTCTTTCATATAATTCGGTTTGGTTCACTTTTTCAATATATCTTTCAGACATATCTTTTGGTAACTTACTTACTACTACAAATGAAGTAGCAAGTGCTACTATTATCATTGCAAAATTAAACCACACTTTTAATTTAGCTGTTACTCCATCCAGATAAATTAAATAAAAAATAAATAGTAATCCCAAACCAAGTATAATAAAAAATGCAGAAAACATCTTTACTCTATTGATTGACAAAAATATTTCTTTATCTGGATTAATAAATAAAAAAGCAAAAAGCCCCAAGCCTCCATAAACAACAAACAATATTCTTATAACCTTTTTTACAATACCATTACATATTTCAATTTTAATAATCATAAAATACGAAAATATATATACAGCTATTGAGCCAACTAAAATTAGTATTCTAATTGCTGTTGACATTTTAATCTCTCCTTTATTAAAAGGTAATTTATACAGGATAGCATGCTCCACTATCCTATACATAATTTATATATAAAATAGTGCTGACCTCACTATATAAAAAAGATTAATACTATAACCATTCGGTTTTAGTTTGTTAATTATATCACATTTTTTCTCTTTCTTCAAGCACAGTTATATCAAGTAGTCGTATCTATCATTTAAACATATAAAACATAATTTCA
>CAJKDR010000102.1 GCA_905198755.1 uncultured Clostridiaceae bacterium | reverse complement strand
ATATATTAAAAGTATTTCTACTAATAACAATGCTATAAACGTTGTTCCTAAATTTTGTGGAGTAGATTTGTGTTTTGAGAGTAGTATTTCAAATACGATTGAAGATGTTCTAAAAAATATTATCTCTTCTTACAATTATAATATTACATTTGAGAGAATTGGTAATAAACAAATGAAATTAATCTCAGAAGGCATTGCATCACACGCTGCTCATCCTGAATTAGGTGATAATGCTATTTCAAAATTGATAATTGTATTGAATGACTTATTTACATATTATAGCATTCCTGTTGATATCTTAAATTATTTTGTTCAATATATTGGTGATGATTATACTGGTAAGAATTTAGAAATTAATTTCAGTGATGAATCTGGTTCTTTAACATTAAATACAGCACAATTTTCTTTAAAAGATGACAATTTAACAATTGGGTTTAATTTAAGAATTCCCGTTACTATAGACTATAATAAAATAAAAGATTCTTTTAGAAAAAATTGTACAGATAATATAGATGTTATTGTATCTAGAATTCAAGAGCCTTTGTATATTAGTAAAGATAATAATTTAGTGAAAACTTTATGTGATATTTTTAACAAATACAATAATACACATTTTGAACCACAAGCTATTGGTGGCGGAACTTATTCAAGAGCTTTTGATAATTGCATATCATTTGGTCCTCAAATGCCTGGTGAAAAAGATATGTGTCATCAATCTGATGAATATATTAGTATAGATAATCTTTTGTTTTGTTGTAAAGTGTATACAGAAGCAATATTAAGTCTGTAAAGTACTTATTCTGTAGTATTTTGTCGCACTCTTTTTGTAAAAGTTTTCCATAAAATTTGATTTTTTCCATATTTTGTGTTATAATAATTAGACATGAGTTAGGAGTGACTCAAATAAAAATTAGGAGGTATGCATCATGGCATCACATCAATCAACTCCACCAGTAACATATCAGCAGGAGATTTCAAGGGTTATTTTTCCTTATTTAGAAAATAAGCCTGCTGTCGACAAAACTGCGATTAAACATTTTATTGAAGTTTTTCCTGAAGAGAATATCATTCTTTTCAAAGGTAGTTCAAATGAAATATTTGAACTAAAGAAAGTTCTTACTGGAGGAGTTATGGCTTAAACATACTCCGGCTTGGCTAGTATTATACTAGCCAAGTTTTTTATATAATAGGAAAGTTATGCAAAAAAGACATCTTATTTAATAAGATGTCTTTTTGTTATACATTTATTATTCTGCTGATTCTTCTGTTTCTGGAGCTTCATAAGCTTCTAATACAGCTTTTTGAATTTTCTCTCTAGTTTCAGCATTGATTGGATGAGCTATATCTTTGAATTCTCCGTTTGGAGTTTTTCTGCTAGGCATAGCTATAAATAATCCATTTTGACTTTCGATAACTTTAATATCGTGAACTGCGAATTCGTTATCAAATGTTACAGAAGCAACAGCTTTCATTCTGTTTTCTGAATTTACTTTTCTTAAACGTACGTCTGTTATTTGCATTTTGTGTACCGCCTTTCATTGTTAGTTTATGTACAATTTACCTTGTACATTTTATTTATTCGTCAAAAATATTTTTTTTCCTTCTCTTTTTTACAAAATATTGAAAATATTTTTTTGAAATTTATTTTCTTATTTATTATCTTAACTTTTATATATTTTTATACATAAAATATATTGTAATTTGTATGATTAATTATATAAATTGTAGCTTTTGTGTTGAAAATTTTTAGATAAAAGTATATAATCATGTTATTACATAAAAAGGAGCGAATTATTTTGGCTAATATTGATATTTTTAAAAATTACAAACATATACATATGCTAGGTATTGGTGGAGTTAGTATGAGCGGTATAGCTGAAATGCTTAAAAATTGGGGATTCACTGTTACTGGTAGTGATTCTAGTTATTCACCAATTATAAAAAAATTACAAAAGACAGGAATTTATGTAAGAGTTGGTCATGATTTTGAGAATCTATCAAAGGCAGATGTTGTTGTTTATAGTGCTGCTATAAAGCAATCTGACCCAGAAATATTAAAAGCTAAACAATTAAATATACCTATTATTGAAAGGGCTGATTTTTTAGGTCAAATAACATCTTGTTTTGAAGACACTATATGTATATCAGGTACTCACGGAAAAACTACTACTACATCTATGATATCTTGTTGTTTCTTAAAAGCAAATGCTGATCCTAATATTCAAGTTGGTGCTCTTTTAAAAGAAATCGATGGTAATTATAGAATAGGAAATAGTGAGTATTTTATCTTAGAAGCTTGCGAATATGTAGAAAGTTTTTTAAAATTTTATCCTAAGGCAGAAGTTATATTAAATATTGATAATGATCATTTAGATTATTTTAAAAATTTTGAAAATATAAAAAATGCTTTTGTAAAATATGTGAACTTATTACCTAAAGATGGTATTTTGGTTTTAAATGCAGATGATCCAAATTGTTTGGATTTAAGAAAACATTCTGCTGCTCCAACTATAACTTATGGTATAAATAATGATTATGCTAATTACAGAGCTACTAATATTACATTCGATAAAAATGGTTTTCCATCTTTTGATGTTTATCATAATGGTAATTTTTATGCAACAATAAAATTATCTGTTGCTGGGCTTCATAATGTTTCTAATTCTCTTGCTTGTATAGCTTTGTGTGATTATTATAAATTGCCAAAGATGAATATAAAAGAAGCATTACTTACATTTACAGGTGCAAATAGAAGACTAGAATTTAAAGGAACTTTTAATGGTGCTAGCTTATTTGATGATTATGCTCATCATCCAACTGAAATTAAAGCTACTGCAAATTCTATAAAAAATAAACAATATCATAAATCTTGGGTTGTTTTCCAACCTCATACATATAGCAGAACCAAAAACCTTTTGGAAGATTTTGCAAAGGCTTTAACTAATTTTGATAATATTATAGTTACTGATATATATGCAGCTAGAGAAGACAATATATATAATATTTCTTCTCAGGATTTAGTAAGTAAAATTAAGTCTTCTGGCAGAGATGCTATTTATATTTCAGATTTCAATAATATTGCAAGCTATTTAAAAAATCATGTTGAAAAAGATGATATAGTAGTTAGTCTTGGTGCTGGAACAATAACAAATTTATCTAAATATTTAATATAATAGCGGAATAAATTCCGCTCAGGCGGACAAGGTCGTCTGCCACTACATATAAAAAATAATGAAGTTAAACTTCATTATTTTTTATTGCTTGTGTTCTTTTTCTCTATTATATTTTAGTAGACATTTTTTCCTTATGAAATCACTAAATTCTCTAGCTGTCCCTATTTCAAATCCGTCTTTACTAACTATTAATGAGTGTGTTTCATCTACATATAAGAAAAAATACTCTTTTGTTTCAAAAATTTTATATAATTCAAAATATCTTATTCTGTCAAATTTTCTCCCGCATTTTATTTTTATAAAATGTTCATAAAAGAAGAATGTAAATTGATTTCTATCTCTTAACATTTTTTTGTTTTGCTTTTGTATTTTATTATTTTTTACATTGTTTAATAAATAAACCATAATCGCTATTCCTGTTAATAGTAGTATCACTAACCAATTCTTATTTATAATATTGAATATTAATATGTATAAAACGCATATAA
>CAJKDR010000101.1 GCA_905198755.1 uncultured Clostridiaceae bacterium | reverse complement strand
GTAAAAAATAAGTATAATAATTTTAATAATATAAAATCTGAAATTGACAACCTGATTGAAATGAATGATTTTTTATTGATTGAAAAAGATGACGAAATGGAAAATGATTTGGCTAAAAATACCAATAAATTAGCAAAAAAAATAGAAAACTTTCAAATTCAAATGTTATTATCTGGAAAATATGACTCGAATAATGCAATAATAACATTACATCCTGGTGCTGGTGGAACTGAATCACAAGATTGGGCAGAAATGTTATATAGAATGTATAGTAGATGGGCAAATAAAAATGATTATTCTGTAAAAGAATTAGACTATTTAGAAGGTGAAGAGGCAGGAATAAAGAGTGTTACAGCATTGATATCTGGCGAGAATGCTTATGGATATCTAAAATCAGAAATGGGCGTACATAGATTAGTCCGAATATCACCATTTGACGCAGGTGGAAGAAGACATACATCTTTTGCTTCACTAGAAGTTTTACCAGAAATATCAAACGACACAGAAGTAGAAATTAATCCATCAGATTTAAGAATAGATACTTATAGAGCATCTGGAGCCGGTGGACAACATATAAATAAAACAGACTCAGCAGTGAGAATTACTCATATTCCAACAGGTGTAGTTACTTCTTGTCAATCTGAAAGATCTCAAACTATGAATAAAGAAACCGCAATGAGAATGCTTAAATCTAAATTAATAGATTTAAAGGAAAGAGAAAATAAAGAAAAAATAGAAGATTTAAAAGGCATACAAAAAGACATAGCTTGGGGAAGTCAAATTCGTTCATATGTATTTTGTCCATATACATTAGTAAAAGACCATAGAACTAATTATGAAACAGGAAATATAGAAGCTGTAATGAATGGCGAAATAGAAGATTTTATGAAAGAATATTTAAAGCAAAATTTAAAAGAAAAAGAACAACATTAATTATTGTAGAGCGGAGTTTACTCCGCTATTTTTATGCAATCATCACATAGTTAAAATATAAAACATAAAATATAATATGACAATATTTAATTAAATTTGTCAGTATATTATTTAAAGAGGTGCTTATTATGAGCATTGTTGTACAAAAATTTGGAGGAACATCAGTTAGTAATAATGAAAACTTACTCAATATATGTAAGCATATAATAAAAGAATATAATAAAAAGAATAAGGTAATTGTTGTTGTTTCAGCACAAGGAAAAACAACAAACAATTTAACAAAAGAAGCTTTTGAATTAAACGAAAATCCAAATCCAAGAGAATTGGACGTTCTATTATCTACAGGAGAACAAATAACAATATCTAAACTTTCAATTATTTTAAATAGTTTAGGATATAAAGCAATTTCACTAACAGGATGGCAAATACCTATAATAACAAATGAGATTGCTAATAATGCAGATATAAAATATATAAACATAGATAGAATATTAAAAGAATTATATGAAGACAAAATTGTAATAATTGCTGGTTTTCAAGGTATAAATGAAAAAGGAGATATAACAACATTGGGAAGAGGTGGCTCAGATACTACAGCAGTTGCAGTCGCAGCAGCTATTGGAGCTATAAGATGTGATATTTTCACTGATGTTGATGGAGTATATGATAAAGATCCTAACAAAAATTTAGATGCAAAGAAAATAAAAAATATTAGTTATAAGGAAATGCTAAAATTAGCAAACTCTGGCGCAAAGGTATTGCATAATAAATGTATAGAAATTGGGATGAAATTTGATGTTCCAATATATGTGAAATCATCATTTGAAGAAAATACAATAGGTACATTTGTTGGAAAAATAAAAGATTAAAATTGAAAATAATTTATATCATAAAGTTATAATTAAATAATTGACATTACAGAACATATGTTTTATAATAGAGATGGTGATATTATGGAAAGATATATAATGCACTTAGATGTTAATAATGCATTCTTATCTTGGACAGCAGTTGAAATGCTAAAAAATGGTTATGATGTTGATATACGTAGAATCCCTTCAATAATAGGTGGAGACGAAAAGCAAAGACATGGAATAGTATTAGCAAAAAGTAATATAGCAAAACAGTTTGGAATAAAAACAGCTGAAACGATTTATCAAGCAAAGAAAAAATGTCCCAAACTACGAATATTTCCATCTAAACATTCTATGTTCAAAAAATACTCTGATGAGTTATATAACTATCTTTTAACATATACGAATAATATAGAAAGATTTTCAATTGATGAATGTTTTATTGACTTTTCAGACATAGTAAATAATAAAGAGAAATTCAATAATTTAGCAAAAGAAATTAGTTGTGAAATAAAAAATAAATTTGGATATACAGTTAATATTGGATTATCTAATAAAAAGGTATTAGCAAAAATGGCATCAGATTTTGAAAAACCAGATAAAATTCACACATTATATTCAAATGAAATTCAAGAAAAAATGTGGAAATTGCCTATAGAAGAACTATTTATGGTAGGGAGGAGAACTGCTCCAAAATTGCATTTGCTTGGAATAAATCAAATAGGAGATTTAGCTAAATACGATAAAAGAATAATAACTAAAAGATTAGGAAAAATGGGGGAATTAATTTGGAATTATTCAAATGGTATAGATGATGATACTGTACATTCCAAAACAGAGTTACCTAAGGGAATAGGAAATTCTGTTACTCTTCCTAAAGATTGTAGCAATATTGAAGAATTAGAAAAAATTTTACTGGCATTAACTGAAAAAGTTGCATATAGACTAAGAAAGTATAATTTAAAAGCATATGTTATTAATGTACAAATAAAGACAAGCGATTTTGATACATTTTCACATCAAATAAAATTAATGACTCCTACAGATAATACAAAAGACATTTTTAATCAAGCAAAATTATTGTTAAGAGAATTATATAAGAATCAATCGATAAGATTGATTGGAATGAGAGTTGATAATTTAACTGATGGCGATTTATCTCAAATTAGTTTATTTGAAAATAATAAAATAGAAACATCTAAATTAGATAAAGCCATGGATAAAATAAAAGATAAATATGGATACAACAGTATAACTTTAGCTGGAAAAATGAATATGAAAGACATAAAAACAGATTAAAATTAAGGTTTTAATCTGTTTTTAGTTATATTTTATTTTAAAAGTGAATATATATAATTAATGTAACACTGAATACTAAAGGAGGAAATACAATGAATATAGATGAAAGAAAGATAATGAATCCAGCATCTAATACAAATATAATGCAGAATTTATTGCTAGAAAATAGAAATAAATTAAATATATCTGGGGTATTAGATGTTTTAAGCTTTGATGATCAAATCGTTATTGTTGAAACAGAATTAGGATTATTAACAGTAAAAGGAGATAATCTTAGAATAAATAAATTGAGTATAGATACATCTGAAGTGATAGTTGAAGGAGATATAATATCTTTAATATATAGTCAAAAAGAACTAGATAAAAAAGGTGAAGGATTTCTTAGTAAAATTTTTAAATAGGTGATTTAAGTTATGTATGCAAATAATTTTGAACAATTAAAGTCTTTTGTAATATTTGCAATAATTGGATTAATTATTAGCATAATATTTGATATGTTTAGAATATCTAGAAAAGTATTTAAAACACCAGACATTTTAACATATGTTGAAGACACGTGTTTTTGGCTAATTACAGGATTTATAATGTTATTTTCAATCTTTATATTTAATAATGGTGAATTAAGATTATATATCTTTATAGGGATATTTATTGGTGTATTATTGTATATGATATTTATAAG
>CAJKDR010000100.1 GCA_905198755.1 uncultured Clostridiaceae bacterium | reverse complement strand
TCAAGAGTTTTATTAAAAATTTTAAAAAAAATATAAAAAAGAGTTACTATTATATGATTTAGTGGTATACTATATTAAACGAAAGAGAGGATTAAAATGGCGAAAGATAAAAAAGAAGATGTTGATTTTAAAGCAATGTATGGAGAAGCTGCTACTATTAAAGTGGCTGATTTAATAAAAAAACAGAAGATTAATGTAGATAAAGGGTTATCTACAAAACAAGTTAATGAGAGAATTAATAAGTATGGATATAATGAACTGAGTAAAAAGAAAGAGAAGAAATGGTATAATTATTTTTTCGAAAGTTTATTTAGTAAATTTAATTTAATACTTTTAGGAATTGTTGTAGTGCTTTTTTATACAGATGTAATAATTGCTGAAACTCCTAGTTATGCTAATATTATAGTTATTTTAATATTAGTTCTTACAAGTACATTATTAGAATTTTTTGAAGAATTTAAATCAAATAAGGCAGCTGAAAAATTAAAAGAAATGGTTTCGGCACGATCAACTGTTATTAGAAATGGAAAAAAGATTAGTGTATCAAATAAAGATATTGTAATAGGAGATGTTGTTATATTATCAGCAGGAGATATGATGCCAGCAGATTTAAGAATTTTAGAAAGCAAAGATTTGTATGTTGGACAATCTTCTTTAACAGGTGAATCTGATTCAGTTAGAAAAGATACAGAGTCTGTATTAAAAAGTGTAGATGATATTGAATTTATAACTGATTTAGATACTATTTGTTTTATGGGAACTAATGTAATAAGTGGATCTGCTAAAGGAGTTGTTATAAAAACCGCTGATGATACTTATTTTGGAAAAGTATCACACACATTGACTTCAGGAAAACCTAAAACAGCATTTGAAAAAGGAATTGAAAATATAAGCAAATTATTAATGAAGTTTATGCTAGTAATGATTCCAATAACATTTGCTTTAAATGCTTGGAAACACAATACATTGACAGCTTTTACGTTTGCTGTATCAATAGCAATAACAATAACTCCATTATTGTTGCCAGTAATACTTTCATCTGGTTTAGCTAAAGGTGCGGTAAATATGTCTAAGAAAAAGACAATAGTTAAGCGCTTAGAAAGTATTCAAAGTTTTGGTGGAATGAATATACTTTGCACAGATAAAACAGGAACATTAACAGAAGATAAAATTGTTCTAGAAAAATATTTAAATGTAGATGGTGAAGAAGATTATTATGTATTAAAACAAGCATTTTTAAATGCATATTTTCAAACTGGATTAAAAGGAAGCATAGATGAAGCAATAATAAATAGAGCAGAAGAAAATGGATTAGCAAAAGAAGTAATTCCAGAATATAAAAAGATAGATGAAATACCATTTGATTTTACAAGAAGAAGATTATCAGTTGTTGTTACAAATGGAGAAAAGAAAGAACTAATTACAAAAGGTGCTGTTGAAGAAATATTAAATATTAGTTCATTTATAGAAGTCAATGGAAAAGTATCACCTATTACAAATGATATAAAAAATAATATAAAAAGAATTGCTAAAGAATTAAATATTCAAGGATTGCGTGTAGTTGCAGTATGCAAAAAATATGATATTGACAAAATAAAAACATTTAAAGTTTCAGATGAAAGTAAGATGATTCTTACAGGTTTTATAGGATTCTTAGATCCACCAAAAGAAAGTGCAAAAGAAGCTATAAAAAAATTAAATGATGCGGGAATAAGAGTAATTGTTTTGACTGGTGATAATGCAGAAGTTACAAAATGTGTTTGCAAAAAAGTAAATATAAATACATCTAAAATAATAGTTGGAAATCAAGTTGATAAAATGTCTGACATAGCCCTAAGAAGAATTATGAAAAGAGTAAATGTATTTGCTAAATTATCTCCAATTCAAAAAGCAAGAATAGTCAGATTACTAAAAGAAGAAGGAAATACAGTTGGGTATATGGGAGATGGAATAAATGATAGTCCATCACTTATAAATTCAGATATAGGAATTTCAGTTGATACAGCTGTTGACATAGCAAAAGAAACAGCAGACATAATATTACTAGAGAAAGATTTAAATGTTTTGTTAGATGGAGTAAAAGAAGGTAGAAAAACATATGCCAACTTGATTAAATATATAAAACTTGCTACAAGTTTTAATTTTGGAGAAGTTATGTCTGTTATAATAGCGAGTGTTATATTACCGTTTTTACCAGAAACGCCAATTCAATTATTGGTAGAAGGACTTATATATGATTTTGGACAACTAACATTGCCTTTTGATAATGTAGATAGTGAGCATCTTAATAAGCCTAAAAATTGGAATACAAAAAGCTTAAAGAGATTTATGCTAATAATGGGCCCATTAAGTTCAACTTTTGATATACTGGTATTTGCAATTATGTGGTTTGGATTCAATTTAAGAAGTCATAATATAGCATTATTCCAAACGATTTGGTTTACGTATAGCATAGTTTCTAATTTAATAGGAATGCACATTATAAGGACTAATAGAAAGCCATTTATAGAAAGTCATGCTTCAATGCCAGTTTATGTATCATCAATTTCAATATGCTTAGTTGCACTACTTGTGCCATATACTATATTGGGAAAAGCCATTGGATTAGTACCTATAGAAATAAAATATATTGCAGTATTCATGATAGTTATACCATTATTATACTGTGTTGTTGCTCAAAGAGTAAAAAAATGGCATATAAAAAAATATGGTGAATGGCTATAAAAATACAAAGATTTTACAAAAAAATACAAAAAAAATAAAAAAAGTATTGCAAAAGTAAAATTAAGGTTGTATAATTAATAGTGTATGTAAGATAATATTAATTATAAGGAGATTCATATGAAAAAGTTAATTAATTTAAAGAAAATAATAGTTTTAAGTTTAGCGATAGCAGTAATAGGAGTTACAAGTTCTGTATTTGCTACAGATAGTATATTAGCAACAGGAGATAATAACACAACAATAAATAATAATACAACAAATATACAAGATTTAGGAAGTACACCTGTAAATACAAGTGGAACAACTACAAACAACACAGCAACTACAGTTAATGTATCAACAGGAACAAATACTACATCAGCATACAACACTGTAGATAATGACAATAATACTAGTGATGATTTACCACAAACAGGTATAGAAGATTACAACATAGGAATACTTTTAGTTATTTGTATAGGTGCTTCAATATTCACTTATAGAAAAATGAAAGATTATAAAAATGTTTAATAAATAATATATTAAGTGACGGAATTTATTCCGTCACTTTTGCTTTTACAACTACTCTTTTTGTATTATTACTTTTATTACACGTAATTAAAGTAATTTCAATATTATTACTTTCGGAAGTACAACTCCAATCATTTTCAAATGTTGTGTATTTTGAATAAATTGTATATTCTAATTTATTTTTATTTAAGTCAGATATATATATTTTGTCATTGATATTTAATTCATCTAATCTACTAAACATCATATTGTTTTTATAATTATGTCCTGCTATACATAGATTTCCAATTCTATTTGGCAAAGGGCCAGAAAACCTACAAACAGATATTTTTAGTATATCTTCATCTGCATTAGAAAGAATAGGATAAGAGATATTTATTTTAGGGATTTCTATTAATCCAATAATAGCAATATCATTAGAAAGTTCTATGGCACTGTAAGTGTTGCTTGAAGAATATAAAGTACTTATATTATATGCACTTAAAACTTTCTCAGTATCATTACTTTTTTTATAAATGGAATACTTATTATAAATTATCAATGAAAAAATAATAATTATTAAAATGATTAATGA
>CAJKDR010000099.1 GCA_905198755.1 uncultured Clostridiaceae bacterium | reverse complement strand
TCATTGTATATTTACAAAATTAAATAGTTAATATAAAATATAACTAAATTAAGAAGAGGAAAGTAGAATGAAAATTTTAGGAATAGAAACATCAAGTAAAGTATGTGCAGTAGCTTTATCAGAAAATGATAAACTTATAAAAGAAAAAATATTGGAAGATGAAAATACACACTCTGTTAAACTAATGCCGTTAGTAGATGAATTATTAAAAGAAACAAAAACAGAATTAAAAGATATAGACTTATTTTCATGTGACAAAGGCCCAGGATCTTTTACAGGAATACGAATAGGAATAGCAACTGTAAAAGCATTTTTAGATGCGACAAATAAAAAGGCGGTTGGAGTATCTTCATTAGAAATATTAGCATATAATTCTACTAATGATGGAATGATATGTTCAATAATAGATGCAAGAAATAATAATGTTTATTGTGGATTTTTTGAAAGAAAAGACAACATCATAAAACAAATTGGTGAATTAAAATTTGATACAATTAAAAATGTATTAGAAGAATTAAAAAAGATGAAAAGTAAAATTACTTTTATAGGAGATGCAAGTAAAAGCTATAAAGAACAAATAGTAGAAACTATGGGAAAACAGGCAATATTTGAAACGGAAGTAGCAAATAAATTAAATGCAAGAAATATAAATTTAATATCATATATAAAAAGAGATGAAGCTGTGGATACAAATAAATTACTACCAGATTATTTAAGAAAATCTAATGCTGAAAGGCAGAAAAAATAAAGGAAAATATATGAATATAATAATAAAAAGTATGACACAAAGTCATTTGGATAAAATAAGAGATAATTTACAAGAAAATTTTGATGAGTTTTGGAATGAAAATGTCTTAAAAAGTGAGTTAGAAAATCCAGCATCAACATATATTGTAGCAATAGATGAAGAAAATAATAATGAAGTAGTTGGTTATGCAGGAATTTGGCAACCTATAGATGAGGCACATATAACTAATATAGTTACAAAAAAGGATAAAAGAAAAAATAAAATAGCAACCAAAATGTTGGAAAGGTTAATAGAAATATCAAAACAAAGGAAATTAAACAACATAACATTGGAAGTTAATATAAATAATAAACCAGCAATAAACTTATATAAAAAATATCATTTTGAAGAAGTTGGATTAAGAAAAAAATATTACAATAATACAGATGATGCAATTATAATGACACTAAAATTAGATGTGGAATTTGAAGGTTAATAAAAAACTTTAAATATTAAGTTGAATTAAAGGAGAAATACATATGAAAAAGGAAAATGAATTAAACTACAAAAGCTTGAAAAAGGTTTGCGATCCAAACAAACTACCATTTGAAACAACAGAAGAATTAGAAGGAATATCAACAGGAATAGGACAAGATAGAGGAATTAAAGCACTAGAATTTGGACTAAATGTAGATGTAAAAGGATATAATTTATATCTAGAAGGCCCAAGTGGTGTTGGAAAAACAATGTACACAAAAAAATATTTGGATACAATATCAAAGAAGAAAAAAGTTCCTTCAGATTGGTGTTATGTTTATAACTTTGAAAATCCTAATGAACCAATAGCAATATCATTGCAACCAGGACAAGGTAAACTTTTTAAAGAATTAATGGATCAATTTATAAAAGATATAAAAAATGATATAAATAATACTTTTAGCAATGAGGATTTTGAAAAAGAAAAAAATTTAATAAAACAAGAATTTGAACAAAAGAGAAGTAATTTATTAGAAAAATTAAACAAGGAATCTGCAAAATATGGATTCGAAGTAAAAACAGCACAAAATGGTATATATATGATGCCAGTAGTAGATGGAAAAACACTTCAAGAAGAAGAATTTGAGCAACTTGATGAAGAAATAAAAAAAGAATATGAAGATAAATCAAATATAGTACAAGAACAAATAATATCAGTAATTAGTCAAATAAAAACAATAGAAAAAGAATCAGATAAAAGAATAGAAGAATGGCAATCAAATATAGCATTAATGACAGTAAATGCTAGAATAAACATTGTAAAATCTAATTTTAAAAGAAATAAAAAAATAAGTAAATTCTTAGATGATATAAAAAAGGATATACTAAAAAATGTTCCGGCATTTATGGAGCAAAAACAAACAGCAAACCAGCCAGGAACACCAATGCAAGTTATGCAACAACCAAAACCATGGCTTAATTATAGAGTAAATTTATTTATAGATAACAGTAATTTAGAAGGTGCTCCAGTAATAATGGATTCTAACTATTCATACCACAATATTTTTGGAAAGTTAGAATATGAAAATTATTATGGTTCACTAAAAACAGACCATACTATGCTAAAAGCGGGGCTTTTACAAAAAGCAAATGGTGGATATATCATATTCCAAGCAAAAGATCTATTAGCAAATCAATTATGTTATGAAGCATTAAAAAAAGCTTTAAGAATAAAAGAAACAAGTATAGAAAATACAGCAGATCAACGTTCATCAATGGTTATGGTATCATTAAAGCCAGAGCCAATACCACTTGATATAAAAGTAATTTTAATAGGAAATGCCAATATATATCATTCATTACTTGCAATGGATTCAGACTTTAGAAAATTATTTAAAGCAAAAGTAGAATTTGAAGATGATGCACCAAGAACAGAAGAGAATGTTATAAAATTAGCAAGATTTATACATGGATTCTGTGAACAAGAAGGATTAGCACATTTGGATAAATATGCAGTAGCTAAAATTATAGAATATGCATCAAGATTAGCTGATAATCAAAATAAATTATCAACAAGATTTAATGATTTATCTCAAATAATAGGAGAAGCATGTACATGGGCTAAAATGAGTAAATCAAAAGTTGTAAAAGAAGAACATGTAATAAAAGCACTAGAAGAAAGAATAGAAAGAATAAAAAAATATGATGCTAAATATACAGAAATGATAAAAGAAAATACATTATTAATAAGTACAAATGGAGCAAAAGTTGGACAAATAAATGGATTAACAGTTATGACAATAGGTGACTACACATTTGGAAAACCAGCTAAAATAACAGTAAACACATATGTAGGAAAAAGAGGAATAGTAGATATAGAACGAGAAGTAGAACTATCAGGCTCATCACACTCTAAAGGTGTTCTTATTCTAAATGGATATATAGGTGAACTATTTGCACAAGATATACCACTATCATTAACTGCAAGTATATGTTTTGAACAGTTATATAATGGTGTAGATGGGGATAGTGCGTCAAGTACAGAGTTATATGCATTACTTTCAAGTTTATCAGACTTACCAATAAATCAATCAATTGCAGTAACAGGATCTGTAAACCAAAAAGGAGAAATTCAACCAATAGGTGGAGTGAATGCAAAAATAGAAGGATTTTATCATATTTGTAAAATGAGAGGATTAGATGGAAGTCATGGAGTGATGATACCAGTACAAAATGTTATGAACTTAAACCTTTCAGACGAAGTAGTAGAGGCAGTAAAAAACAAAAAATTCCATATATATACAGTATCAACAATAGAAGAAGGAATTGAAATATTAACAGGAGTTCCAGCAGGAAAAAAAGATAAAAATGGAAATTTCCCAGCAGGAACAGTAAACTATTTAGTATATGAAAAATTGAAAAAATATGCTAATGTAAGTAAAGACTAATAAAAAAGAAAAAGACGAAGATTATATATCTTCGTCTTTGCTACATAAAATCATTAAAACAACTGGTAAAATTTCAAAAGTAACAATAAAATCAATAATTAATTGTATTACTGAAAAAATTATAAATGATGAAACAATGTAATTAAGTATAGAAAATA
>CAJKDR010000098.1 GCA_905198755.1 uncultured Clostridiaceae bacterium | reverse complement strand
TTAAAAAATATCTTAATTTATAGTCCTTTTGTGAAAAACAGACAAGCCATAAAAGAATATAATAAGGCATATGAATATTTACCAAAAAATCTTGAACATTATTTTGATGGAGAAGTGGCTATTCTAATTGTTGATAAAAAGTATAGAGGTAACAAAATTGGAGAAAAACTACTTACTAATATATTTGATTTAGCATATAAAGATAACATGAAAAATATTCAAATATCAACAGATGAATCTTGCAATTATAAATTTTATGAAAAAATGAATTGTAAAAAAGTATATGAAACGGATGTTGTAAATGGTGAACCTAATGAGGATACAGACAAATTTATAGAAAAAGGTTTTATATATGAGAGAAAATTAACACAATAAACGGAGGTAAATATGGCAATAATAGAAGTTAATAACTTAGTAAAAAAATATAGAATTATTGAAAAAGAAGAAGGAATAAAAGGCTATTTTAAGCATTTGATAAAACCACAATATAAAGAATTCAATGCTGTTAATGGAATTAATTTTAATATTGAAGAGGGAGAATTAGTAGGTTATATTGGAGAAAATGGTGCAGGAAAATCAACTACTATAAAAATGCTTACAGGATTATTAACTCCTACTTCTGGTAATGTTGTTGTTAATGGGATAATACCTAATAAGAAAAGAATTGAAAATAATAAAAATATAGGAGCAGTTTTCGGACAAAAAACTCAGCTATGGTGGGATTTGCCTGTTATTGAGTCGTTTAGATTAATTAAAAAAATGTATAAAATTCCAGAGAATGAATATAGAAATAATTTAAAAAAATTTGCAGAGATTTTAGATTTAAATGATTTATTAGAAAAACAAGTTAAAAACTTAAGCTTAGGGCAAAAGATGAGATGCGAAATAGCAGCTACTTTTTTACATAATCCTAAAATAGTATATTTAGATGAACCAACTATAGGACTAGATGTTTTAGTTAAAGAAAAAATAAGAAAATTTATTAAAGAAATAAATAAGGAAAAGAAAACAACTGTAATACTTACAACTCATGATTTAAACGATATAGAAGATGTTTGTGATAGAATAATTTTACTAGACAAAGGCCAAATAATTTATGATGGTACTAAACAAAAGTTTAAAGATACTTATGGAAAATATGTTATTGCAGAACTTATAGTTAATAATAAAACAAAGGAATTGAGTAAGGATATTGATTTGGAAAATGTTGAAATACTTGAAGAGAATGAAAGAAAATTAAAAATGAAATTCAGTCATGAAGAAATAACAATAGTAAAAATTATGGATGAAATTTCTAAATATTGTGATATTGAAGATATCCATATGAAAGAATCAGAACTTGAAGATATATTAAAAGAAATATACAAAGGAGTACATATGAATGGTAAAAACAATGTTAGCGTTAGCTAAAATGCAGTTTAAAGATTATAATATATATAAATCCAATTTTTATTTATTTACTTTAAATAGAATTGTTGAAGTTGTCGTATATATTTTTGTTTGGCAAGCAATATATAATCAAACAGGTAATGCAGGTGGTTTCGAATTATCACAAATGGTAACATACTATATATTAGCAATATCATTTAGTTCACTTGCTACTTGGGGAATAAATGAAATGATGGCACATTCTATAAGAAATGGACAGATTAATAAAGAATTATTAAATCCTATATCTTACTTTAAATATTATTTTGGAATTAATCTAGGAGAACTTGCATTTGCTACAGTAATAGGAACTGCAACATTTATAATATGTTCAATATTTTGGCAATTAAATTTACCTGCTAATTTTTTTGACTTTATATTATGTGTAATAGTAATTTTACTTGGTATACCAATTACTTTTTTTATTCAAATGATAGTAGGGACAGCAGGTTTTTATACTAACTCAATATGGGGAATGCAAATATTAAGAAGAGCAATAATTCAAATATTTTCAGGAATTATTGCACCAATTAGTTTATTTCCACATTGGTTTCAAAAATTATCAGTAATTTTACCTTTTAAAGAGCTAGTTTATACACCAATAAATATATGGTTAGGACAAGCATCTTGTAACGAGGTGATATTTGTAATTATTAAACAGATAATATGGGGATTTATTCTTTATATTGTGGCAAAATCATTTTTTAATCATGCGGTGAAAAATATAACGATAAATGGAGGGTAAAATGAAAAAAATATTAGATAATATTAGTCTGTATTTTTCCTTTTTAAAAGCATCTTTAAAAGAAATACTTATTTATAGAATAGATTGTATTGTAGGGATTTTCTCTCAATTTATTGTACAACTTGTGAGCTTAGTATTTATTCTAGTTGTGTTTCAACATACGGAAAACATTGCAGGTTGGAACTTTTACAAAATACTTTTATTGTATGGAGTTACAAGTATTTCAATAGGGATTGCTAATTATTGTTTTGATGCTCTTTATGATATAGGACCCAAATACATAAAAAATGGAGAATTTGATAAAATCCTTTTAAGACCTGTCCATCCACTAATATCAATAATAGGCGCTTCATGTGAATTTGAAGCTATAGCCGATTTATTTATCGGGTTAGGAATAACAATATGGATGCTAATTAAACTTGCCATTCCTATCACAGTATTATTGATTATTAAAATATTATTTTTTAGTATAATAGGTGCATTAATTGTTGGAGCAATCAATACAATATTTAGTATTTCATCATTTTGGACATATAGATCAAATGAAGTAATATGGTCATTCTATAGAATGTATACTTTTACAGAATATCCAATAACAATATACAATAAACTTATAAGAATATTAATTACAACAATCTTACCATTTGCCTTTATTGGCTACTATCCAACTATGGCATACTTAGGAATTAATACATATATGATATATTTATCACCGATTATAGCTGTTGTATTATGGATAATTGCAGTTAAATTATGGAATTTAGCTTTAAATAAATATAGAAGTACAGGAACATAAAAGATTCAAAAGAAGATCATGCTTTAATGTCCTCTGTTGGACAGATGTCATTATGTTTTGCAGAAGTAATTGTATTTGCAATATTAGTAATATTAGCATTATTTATAAAAGAAAAAGTACTATTAGTTATTTTTGTATTTTCTATTATTTCTACAATATTCATAGATGTTCTTATACATAAAGAAAATGTAAAAGATTTCTAGATTGAACCCAATGATAATTAGCCATAGGTATAACCAGTGGCTAATTATTTATTTTTATATAATATGAAATTATGTTAATTATGGTATGATAAATTTTATATAAAAACAACGAACGTAGTTTTACAATCAACTACGTTCTTCGTTCTGTTAGATAACACCTTTGAATGGGATGTCCTTTCCATAAAAAATCTTGTACAGATGTAGCAAGAGAAGCTGATATGGAGCCCAATCTCCGACTATCTCTCTGAATGTATAGCCTGTAATGCAACCATTCTCCATAGGAATCAATTCCCGCCCGCCACGAGGACGCTTTTCTCTGGATAAGCTACATCCTTTCTCTCCTAACAGGATACATTGATTGTATCCATAATTTTTATCAATGGCCACCGGTTCGCCAACATTCCTAACCTTTAATATTAGGGAATTTTGTAACCCAGTATAAAAGCCATCTATAGGATATATTGATGTATATCCTTTGCAAAGATGCTTAAAGAGTGTCTCAAAACTTATTTCTGAGAAATCTTTAGGCGAATAGTAGCACCCTGTTCGCTTGCAACATTTCCCTCCGCATTTTTCGCAAAGCGCAGGATTGAACCTTGGCAGAGCGTCATAATATCCATTCTTTTTCTGGATATATTCTACTAAATCGGAAAACAAATATAAATTTTCCGAGAA
>CAJKDR010000097.1 GCA_905198755.1 uncultured Clostridiaceae bacterium | reverse complement strand
AACTTGGACTTAGGTTTTTATTTCTTCCAAAAACCATTTATTAAGTTAGCAATATATTATTTGATAGGAATATTTATATTTGTAACTTTATATATGGCAGTATATTATATAGCAGTATTTAATATCTATTTAAGTGGAATAGATAAAGAAATTTTAAAGAAAAGCAACTTTATAAAACAATTAAAACTTAATGCTTTTTTTATTGTACTTTCAATAGCAGGATTAGTGTTCTTAAGTACATATAATATAGTATCAAATCAATTTATAACTTTAAAAGATGGACTAAATACTAAATTAATAGGAGCAGGTTTAACAGATGTAACTATAAAATTATGGGGCTATAGAATATTAGTTCCGATTATTATAGTATCTGGAATATTAATATTAAAAAGCATAAATACAGGAGTACTAAGAAAAATAATATCATCAGTTTTAATAGTTCCAATATATTTAGTTGGAATGTTTATAATAATGATTTTATTTAGTGTTTTATTTGTTAATAACAATAAATTAGATAAGGAAAAACAATATATAGCAAATAATATAGATTACACAAAAATGGCATATAATTTAAATATTTCAGAGGAGGATATTCCTTCTGAAACTATAACTAAAAAGGACATAAATGAAAATTCAAATATAATAAATAATATAACTCTTGTAAGTGAAAAAACAACATTAAAAAATTTAGAAGCATTGCAAACAAATTCAGGTTACTATACATATAGAACAACAAAATTACAAAAATATATTATAGATGGACAAGACACAGCTGTATATGTTTCACCAAGAGAAGTTGTTTCAAGTTCAGACACAAATACATATAGCAATAAAACATATGAATATACACACGGTTATGGAAGTATTCTTTCTTATTCAAGTAAAGTATCTGAAAATGGAAACGTTTCATATGTACAAAAAAGCTTTGATTCATCAGATAAAAAGGTAGCAGTATCAGAACCAAGAATATATTTTGGAACAGAAACTAATAATACTATAATCACAAATACTAATGGAAAAACAGAGTTTGATTATCCTATAAATTCAACAACAAGTGCAGAATATACATATAGTGGAAATGCTGGAATAAAACTTAATTTTGTTGATAGATTAATATTGAGTGTAATGAAGAAGGATGTAAATATAGCATTTTCAAAGGGATTAAATGAGAATAGTAAAATCTTAATGAATAGAAATGTTATAAAAAGAGCAAAAACAATAATGCCATATCTTATGTATGATGAAAATCCATATTTGGTTATAACTGATGAAGGAAAGCAAGTTTGGGTATTAGATGCATATACAGTATCTAATGAATATCCATATTCACAAAAAAGCATAATAAAATCAGAAGATGCAAAGAAGGAAATAAATTATATAAGAAATTCTGTAAAAGTATTAATAGATGCTTATGATGGAACAGTTAGTTTTTATATAACAGACACATCAGACCCAATTATGATGGTATACAATAAAGCATATCCGGGATTATTTGAATCAGCAGAAAATATACCAACAGACATATCATCTCATTTTGTATACTCAAGTTATTTGTATTCTGTACAATCAAAAATATTAGAACATTATCACAATATAACTGAAGATGTTTTATATAGAGGAGATGACGTGTGGGATTACCCAATATATACAGCAACAAAAGTAGCAAGTGCAGAAAGTAAAATAACACCATATTATACAATGGTGAAAACACAAGACAACAAAAATGAAATAGGATTAGTTATTCCATACACATTATATGGAAAACAAAATATAGTATCATATTTAGTTGGAACTATTGGCGAAAATGGACAAATGAATTTAACATTGTATAGATATGAACAAGGTAGCAATGTAATTGGACCAAAACAACTAGAAAAAGTTATAGAAGAAAATGAAGATATATCTAATGAAATTAAAAGTGTGAATGTTACAGGAACAAAAATAACAAAAGACATTATTATAGTTCCAATAAACAATTCATTACTATATGTAGAACCAGTTTATCAACAACAATTAAATGAAAAAAATGCAATACCATTATTAAAGAAAATAGTTGTTGCATCTGGCAATAAAGTAGCAGTTGGAGATAATTTAGAAGAAGCATTAAACAAACTAGTATCACAATCAGCAACCAATATAAAAGTAGAAAACACAGATACAAAAAATGATTTGATAAACACAATAATAGAATCAAACAATAATCTAAAAGACTCAACAAAAGCAAATAATTATGAAATGATAGGAAAAGATATAGATAAATTACAAGGATTAATAGACCAATTAGAAGAAATGCAACAAAAAGAAAACAAATTAAACAACACAACAAATGACAATAATGTAATTGAAAATAATACAACAAAATAATATAAGGAGAAAACAAAAGATGAATAAAAAGCTTGAAAACACTGAGGCTGTATATATACACAACACATTTTATAGAAAAAATAAAGAAGGCAAAAAACAATGCCTTTATAAAAGATATATACATAACAGACCAATTATTGATATAATGGTCTGTTTTTTGTGTGTAAAATTGTAAAAATAATAAATAATAATATGTAGAAGATGGTCTTAAATAACCCATTGGGCGAGTCAAGACTCGCCCCTACAATGAATATATATATATAAAACATTTATAATAATAAAAAAGAAAGGAAGGAAAAAATATGAAACAAAAATTAAAAAATAGCATAGAAATTAACAAAAAAAATAAAGATTATGTAGGGGCGGACGACCCTGTCCACACGCTACTAAAAAGAAATACCCAAAGAGGTATCACATTAGTAGCACTTGTAATAACAATAATAGTATTACTAATCTTAGCAATGGTAAGCCTAAAAATAGCAATAGATGGAGGACTAATAACAAAAGCATCAAAGGCAACAGACACACATACAATAGGAGCAGAAAAAGAAGCGATACAAACAGGATATGCATCATATCAAATGGCAATAGCAAAGGGGGAAAATGTATCAAAACCAACAATAGAAAGAGCAGAGGTGTTAGAAGAACCAAATAATTCATGGCTAGTAAGATTTAAGAAAAATACTTATACGATAGACAATAATGGAGTAACGTTAGGACCAATAAAAAGTGAAGTAGACATGTCAATAAAAGAGGGAGATAAAGTAAAGTATAGTTATGATGGAACGAAAGAAAATGAAAAAGAATGGATAGTATTGTACAAAGATGAAAAAACAAAGACAGCAGAAATAATAAGCCCAGAAGCAATTGGAAAGTTGACACTGGGATGCAGAGATACGGAGGCACAAGGGAAAAATGATTTTGAAAAGGCAATATATTCATATAATCATGCAATAGAAAGAATAAATGATTATACTGCAAGTTTAGTAACAAATCCAAATAAAATATCAGTAAGAAGTGTAGGAAGTAACCCAAGTGACCCGAATAAAAGAAATACAGAAAAATGCAAGTCAGACGAGCTAGAAAGCTGGAATTGTAAGTATGATGGAGAAATAGTAGTAGAGACAGCTAAAATGCTAGAGGGGAGCGATAGAAATGAGTCTACAGATGGAAAACAAATGAAAAAACTAGGTATAGTTGATGTTGGAGAATTTTATTGGGTTCCTTCACGTGAAGTTTCGTATTCTAATAATAGTATTTATTTCTGTGTATCTGGAGTCAATCTTGTTAATTCATATTTTGGTGCACCTTTATTAGTTTTTTATTCTGACAGTAGAGTTAGTCTTGGAACTAATCCGGATACTAGTGCTGTACGCCCTGTCGTTAAAATTAGTTTGAACTCTTAAACAAGAAACGATAATATATAAGATGAAATGAAATAATGTGAATATTAAAAATGCTATTGTATGTATGATAGCATTTTTTTGAAATTTAGTAAATTTTATATGGTTATTCTTATTTTGAGTTAATATTATTAATAAAAAATTATAAAAAAATGT
>CAJKDR010000096.1 GCA_905198755.1 uncultured Clostridiaceae bacterium | reverse complement strand
TGTAAAACAACTATATATAATATATGAGAAAGCCGGCTGTTAACTGCTGAAAAAATAAAAAAATAATTAACAATAATTGACAAAAATGGAAAAAACATATAAAATACTGTGCAAAGTAAATCTTTTATAAAATGAATACATACATAAAAAACTTGACAAAAAAACAAAAAGACAATATAATTATTAACAAACAAGTTAAATTTAATTCTAAATACAAAGAATTTATAAAATTCCGCCAAAACGGACAGATTCTATGCTTAAATATACAAAAAATGTAAATACTAGAATTGGTGAGAATAAATGCATGTAGAAATTTTATTAAAAGAAAAAAGAAAAGAAAGGAATCTGACTCTAGCACAATTATCCGATAGAACTGGAATTTCAACTACACATATAAATGACATAGAAAATAATATAAAAGAACCCAGTATATCAATGATGGTAAGGATTGCCAAAGCGCTAGATTTAAAGATAGAGGATTTATACAAAGTAAGATGGTAGATATAGAACAATTAAGGAAAGAGTTGCTTGACAGTATAAGAAAATATGGAATCGTTGACCAAAGAACGTATGAAGTTAGCAAGCGTTTAGATGAAGCTATAAATAAATATTATAAAAAAGAAGATAAAAAGTAAATATTTCTCTTTAAAAACTAATAGTATTATAGTATAATATTATTAGTTTTTTTTAATAAAAAGAAGGGAATGATATAATAAAATGGAAATGCTAGAAGCAATTTGGAATAATTTTAGTTTTCAGTGTATTTTTAAAATCATATTAATAGTTATATTATCAGGAGTAATAGGAATGGAACGTTCTAGCTGGAATAAACCAGCAGGATTTAGAACACATGCTCTTTTAGGTATAAGTGCTGTATTAGTAGTTTTGTGTGGTGAATCATTAGCCCAAAGATATAATGTTGATCCTTTTAGAATTGCTGCACAATTTTTATCAGGAATAGGTTTTTTAGGTGCAGGAACTATATTACGTGATGGGTTCAATGTAAAAGGTCTAACTACAGCATCTGGATTACTTACTGTATCTTGTATAGGATTATGTGTTGGTGCAGGATTCTATCTTGGAGCTGTTGTAGCAACAATATGTGCTTATTTAATATTGTCATATGCTTATGTGTTTTCTGATAGATTAGATCATTTTGATGTTCTTGATTTAGAATTAGATACGAATGAAAATATCAAAGACTTTATACCAGAAGTAGAAAAATTCTTAGATAAACACGAATTAGAAATAAAGCAAATAAAAGATATAACAGATAATGACAAGAAATATAACTCTTTGAAATTAATTTGTAAATACAACAATAAGATGATTAGTAAGAATAAAATTATTACGAAGCTAACAACTTTACCAGATGTTACAAATGTAAAAGAAATATAATGGCAGATTCAACAAAATCTGTCATTTTTTATTGCATTATTTACTATTTAAAGATATAATTATCGTGGTGATTTTATGCAAGATAATAAGATAATGAACTTAGAAGTTGAAGGGATAGAAGAAGAAAGAATAGAAACAACATTAAGACCACAATTTCTAAATGAATATATAGGACAAACAAAAGTAAAAGAAAACATGAAAGTTTACATAGAAGCAGCAAAAAAAATCAAAGAGCCTTTGGACCATGTTTTGTTATATGGTCCTCCAGGACTAGGTAAAACAACACTTTCTACAATAATAGCAAATGAGATGAACTCAAATATAAAAATAACATCAGGACCAGCAATAGAAAAGCCTGGAGATTTAGCAGCATTACTTACTAACCTACAAGAAAATGATGTTTTATTTATAGATGAAATACATAGATTAAATAAAAATGTTGAAGAAATATTGTATCCAGCATTAGAAGACTTTTCTTTAGATATAATAATAGGAAAAGGGCCTACAGCAAAATCAATTAGAATAGATTTACCTAAATTTACATTAATAGGCGCTACAACAAAGGCAGGCTCACTTACTACACCATTAAGAGATAGATTTGGAATTGTAGAAAGATTAGATTTATATGAAACAAAAGACTTAGAAAAAATAGTAAAAAGATCAAGTAAAATATTAAATATAAATATTGATGATGATGCAGCAGATGAAATTGCTATGCGTTCAAGAGGAACACCAAGAATTGCAAATAGAATATTAAAAAGAGTAAGAGATTATGCTTTAGTTTTAGGAGATGGAGATATAACATTAAAATTAGCTAAAACAGCATTAAATAAATTGGAAATAGATGAATTAGGGTTAGATGATATAGACAGAAAAATATTAGAAACTATAATAATAAAATATAATGGTGGACCAGTAGGGCTAGAAACGTTAGCAACAACAGTTGGAGAAGAAGTTGAAACAATAGAAGATGTGTATGAGCCATATTTAATGCAAATAGGTTTTATATCAAGAACTCCTAGAGGAAGAGTAGCTTTGCAACCTGCATATAGACACATAGGGATAGAATTTAAAAATAAATAAAAGAGGAAAAAATATGAAAAATAAAATTGCGGTATTAATACCATGCTATAATGAAGAAAAAACAATAGAAAAAGTTGTATTAGACTTTAAAAAAGAATTACCAGATGCTGATATTTATGTTTACAACAATAATTCAACTGATAATACAATAAATATACTAAATAAGTTAAATGGAATAATAGTAAGAAACGAATATAATCAGGGAAAAGGAAATGTTGTAAGAAGAATGTTCAGAGAAATTGATGCGGATATATATGTTATGGTGGATGGCGATGATACATATCCTGCATCAGAGGTACATAAATTAATACAACCAATAATAGATGGAAAGGCTGACATGACAGTTGGAGATAGACTATCAAATGGTACATATAAAAATGAAAACAAAAGAAAATTTCATCAGTTTGGAAATAATATTGTAAAAAAATCAATTAATATCTTATTCAAAACAAATTTAAAAGATATAATGAGCGGATATAGAGCTTTTAATAAAATGTTTGTAAAAAATACACCAATATTAAGTTCTAAATTTGAAATTGAAACAGAAATGACATTGTCAGCATTAGATAAGAAGTACATAATTGAAGAAATACCTATTATATATAAGGATAGACCGGAGGGAAGTTTTTCTAAATTAAACACTATCGAAGATGGAATAAAAGTATCAAAAACAATATTAAAAATGTATAAAGATTATAAACCAAGAAAGTTTTTCTTTACAATAGCTTTCATATTATTAATGCTAGGTTTAATAGTAGGAATTCCTGTGTTAACAGAATTTGCAAAAACTCATTTTATAACTAAAATGCCATCGGCGGTACTTGCTACTGGATTTGTGATGTTATCAGCAATATCTCTTCAAAGTGGTTTGATACTTGATACAATAGTAAAGGCAAATAAAGAAAAATATGAACTTAATTTAATTGAATATATGGAAGGAAAAAATAAAAAATGATAAAAAAAATACTAAAGTATATTGTAATATTTTTCATGTTTATAACTGTATTTGCATTTTTATTAACTGTAATGTCAAGTTTTTCATCAAAAGTATTATATAAGAATGTAAAAAAGTCATCTGAAACATTATTGAATGAAGGAAATAGAAAAATTGTATATATACCATATAGAGGAACGAATATGCAATTTGATAATTATACAGATGCATTAATGATAAATACAGCATATTCAATAGATAATAATAAACCTTTTGAGTCAAGTTTTTTGGCAAGAAAAAATTATATTCCTAATGTGACGGATGATATATATCAAGATACAGCTGGAGAGCTAAAATCATCATCAAAATACAAATATCATAATGAGGTTGGAGAATTAAATGACTTAGTTAATGGGGAAAAAGTTGAAAGTTTTGAGTATGCACGTTATTGGCATGGATACTTAATTATACTTAGACCACTTTTAGCATTCATTTCATTAAATGAAATAAGAGTGATATTTACAATTATGTTAATATTACTAGCTGTTATATTAGCATATTTATTATATAAA
>CAJKDR010000095.1 GCA_905198755.1 uncultured Clostridiaceae bacterium | reverse complement strand
GAATTCAGATTTACTCATAATAGTTGCTAAGTCTTTTAAATCTCCTATCTCAAATCTAATATTTTTTCTTTCTTCTAATTCCTTATTTATTATAAATATAGCTTCTTCAAATTGCGCTACACTTATATGTGTATAACCTTCTAAACAAGGTTTAGATAATGTCACTTGCTCTAATATAAAATTTGCTTCTTCTAAATCCATTGTTCCTCCATTTTTTCTCTTTTGTTTTCGCGCGATTTTGGTATTATACAACATTTGATTTTAAAATTCAACACTTTTCTACATTTTTTATTATATTTTATTTTCGTATCCTGGTTTTCCTAATAATTTAAACATATTCTTTTTGTATTCCTCTACTCCTGGCTGATTAAATGGGTTTACTCCTAGTATTTTTCCTGACATTGCACATGAAAGTTCAAAGAAATAAATTAGTTCTCCTATTGTCTCTTCATCTAATTTTTTCATGTTTATTAGAATGTTTGGCACTCCTCCTTTTGTATGTGCCATTACTGTTCCTTCCATTGCCTTTTTATTTATATAATCTAAGTCTTTTCCTTCTAAATAATTTAATCCATCTAGATTATCTTCATCTGCTTTCATTATTATGTTTTCTTCTGTTTCTTCTATATTTATTACTGTTTCAAATAAATTTCTTCTTCCTTCTTGAATATATTGTCCCATTGAATGTAAATCTGTTGTTAGATCTACTCCTGCAGGGAATATTCCTTTTAATTTTTTTCCTTCACTTTCTCCATATAGTTGTTTCCACCATTCTGTAAAGTAATGCATTTTTGGTTCATAGTTTGCAAGAATTTCTATATCTTTATCGTCTAAATAAAGTAAGTTTCTAGTAACCGCATATTGGTAACACTCATTGTATTTTATATTACTATCTGAATATTTGTCTTGAGCTGTTTTTGCTCCTAACATTAATTTTTCTATATCTATTCCAGCTGTTGCTATTGGCAATAATCCAACTGCTGTAAGTACTGAATATCTTCCTCCTACATTGTCTGGTATTACAAATGTTTCATAATCTTCCTCTGTTGCTAGTGTTTTTAGTGCTCCTTTTTCTTTATCTGTTGTAACATATATTCTGCTTTTTGCTTCATCTATTCCATATTTATTTTCTAATAATTCTCTTAATATTCTAAATGCTATTCCTGGTTCTGTTGTTGTTCCTGATTTTGAAATAACATTAATTGAAAATTCCTTATCTGAAATAAAGTCAATTAAATTATTTATATATCTAGGACTCATATTATTTCCTGCATATATTATTCTTGGAAATTTTCCTTTTTTATAATTTGTAAATGTATCTGATAATGCCTCAATGACAGCCCTTGCCCCAAGGTATGAACCGCCTATTCCTATAACCACCAACACTTCTGAATTTTCTTGTATTCTTTTAGCCGCTTCTTTTATTTTTTGAAACTCTTCTTTGTCGTAATTAGTTGGCAATTCTAACCATCCTAAAAATTCTTTTTCATCATCCTTATTTTTTTGAAATTCTTCATGTATTTTATTTACTTTTTCATTATATTTTAGAACCTCTGTAATTGGTACTCCTGCATATGAAAAATCCACTTTGATATTTGACATATTATTTTTCCTCCTATGTAAATTATATGATTATTTTATCTGATTTATAGATTTTTTTCAACTATTTTTATTATTTTATAAGTGCATTATTGATACTGCTATTTTAAAATAAATTAATACTGAGCATGAATCCAATATTGTACTTATTATAGGCGCCGCCATTATCGCTGGATCTATTTTAAATTTTTTAGCAAGCATAGGCAAAGAACATCCTAGTAATTTCGCAATTGTAACAGTACATAATAAAGTTAGCCCCACTACTATTGCTATTTGCAAATCATGATATTGTATAACGATTCTTATTCCATTAACTATTGACAATATAACACCCACTATCCATGATACTCTTAATTCTTTCCATACTGCCTTAAAATAATCTGTTAGTTTAATTTCATCTGTAGCCATACCACGTATAATCATTGTAGAACTTTGTGTTCCACAGTTTCCACTTGTTCCCATAACCATAGGTACAAATGCTACCAATAGTGGTATTGCAGCAAAAGCCTCTTCATAATGTGTTAGTATTGCTCCTGTCAGTGTTGCTGAAATCATTAATAACATTAACCAAAGAATTCTGTTTTTTGCATGTTTAAATACTGATGTTTTAAAATATGAATCTTCACTTGGAGTTATAGCTGCCATTATTTCAAAGTCTTCTGTATTTTCTTCTTGTAATACATCCATAGCATCATCTACTGTTATTATACCAACTAATCTTTCTTCTTTATCAACAACTGGTAATGCCATAAAATCATATTTATCAAATTTTTTTGCAACATCTTCTTTATCATCTAATGTGTTTACAGTTATTACATTTGTTTCCATTATTTCTTTTATACGAGTTTCGCTATCAGCTAATAATAAAGATTTTACATCTACTATTCCCACTATTTTTCTACTAGTGTCTAATACATAACATGTATATACAGTTTCTTTATCTAATGCTATCTTTTTTATTTTTTTAAATGCTTCTTCTACTGTCATATTTATCTTCAAGTCTACAAATTCCGTGGTCATTATGCTTCCTGCTGAATCTGCTGGATATTTTAGTAGTTCATTTATTAATTTTCTATCTTTTTGATTTACTCCTTTTAAGATACGTTTTACCACATTTGAAGGCATTTCTTCTATTAGGTCTACAGTATCATCCATAAATAAATCATCTACAACTATTTTTAATTCTTTATCTGTTAACAGACTTATTAAATCTTCTTGTAAATCTGGCTCTAAGTATGAAAAAACTTCTGCTGCTTCATCTTTTGCAAGTAATCTAAATACTAATGCCATATCTTCTTTTGATAATTCTTCAAATAGTTGTGATATATCCTGACTATTAAGTTTATCTATATAATTATGCAAATTTGAATATCTTTTATTTTCTAATAGTTCTATTACTTGTTCTTTTATATCTATAATTTCTTCTTTCATTTTAACATCCCCTTATTTTTAAAATGTCAAATTGAAATCTGGTACATACTCTTCTTCATGTTCTCCCAATTCTTGCATATATCCATTTTTTATATCTAATTCATATACCAAATCTTCAATTTTAGCATATTCTTCTTCACTTAGTTTTCTATTTATATCATTCATTTGTTTTGCTTTATAGGACGGGAAATATTGAGCCATTATACTTATATAAACTTCTTCATTTATATTAGATTTTATCCATCTAAGTATTTTTTCTGAATTTTCTATATTATTAGGTAAAACTAAATGTCTAATTATTAATCCTTTTTGTATTATTCCATTCTCATTTAGTTTTGGACCTCCAACTTGCTTTTGCATTTCTAATATTGCTGATTTCGCATTTTCAAAATAATTATTTATTCCTGAATATTTGTATGCTATTTCATCATCATAATATTTTAAATCAGGCAAGTATACATCTATATATCCATTAAGTTTCTTTATTGTTTCGATATTTTCATAGCCGTTTGAATTATATATTATTGGAATATCTAAACCTTTTTTTCTTGCTATTTTTATTGCTTCGATAATTTGATATACATACATTGTTGGTGTTACTAAGTTAATGTTATTAACTCCTTTGTTTTGTTGTTTTATAAAAATATCTGATAGTTCTTCTATTGTAATTTCAATTCCTTTTCCTAGTTGGCTTATTTCATAGTTCTGACAAAATTTACAATTCATATTACATCCAGAAAAGAATATTGTGCCTGAACCATTTTCTCCACTTATACATGGTTCTTCATAATAATGAACAGATGCCAATGCTATTTTTACTTTATCTTTACATTTGCATCTGCCTATCTCACCATTTAATCTATTCACTTTACAATTATGTGGACATAGTTCACATCTTTTTAAGTTTTCTAACATATTATTACCTCGTTTTATATTTAGATTTTATCACATTTACTTTTTTGTGGCAATTTTATTTTTGTAATTTTTTAATAAAAGAAAAAGACACCCGAAAGTGCCTTTTTTATAAAATATCTATTTATTTTATTATTTTATA
>CAJKDR010000094.1 GCA_905198755.1 uncultured Clostridiaceae bacterium | reverse complement strand
ATATTGAAAAATGACATTGTCAAGAATGTGAAAAAATATTCATATTATATTGACTTTTGAAATAATGATTATTATAATGTAAATGAAATATGAAATAAATTTCACTTAATAGGGAGGAAGTATGGAAAAAATAGTAGAAATTAAAAATGTAAGTAAAATTTATAAAACAGGAGAAAAAGAATTTAAAGCTTTAGATAATATTGATTTATCAATAAATAAAGGAGAATTAGTTGTAATACTTGGACCATCTGGTGCAGGAAAATCTACATTATTAAATCTAATTGGTGGAATGGACACGCCAACAAAAGGAACTATAAAAATAGATGGAGAAGAAATATCAAAATACAATGAAAATAAACTTAGTGAATATAGAGCAGAAAATATTGGATTTATATTTCAATTCTATAATATATTACCAACATTAACAGTATTAGAAAATGTAGAACTAGTAAAAGATGTTGTAAAAAATGGTACAGATAGCAAAGAAGCAATAAAAGCAGTAGGACTTGAAGAACATATAAATAAGTTCCCTAATCAATTATCAGGAGGAGAACAACAAAGAGTATCTATAGCTAGAGCTATTGCTAAAAATCCAAAGTTATTGTTATGTGATGAGCCAACAGGAGCATTAGATTCTAAAACTGGTGTAGAGGTATTAAAATTATTAAAAAAACAATGTGATGGCAATAATGGTCAAAATACAGTAATAATAGTAACACATAATAGTTTGTTTGCAGACATAGCAGATACAGTAATAAGAGTAAAAAATGGAAAAGTGGAAAGTCTAACTCAAAATCCAACTCCTAAAAATATTGATGATGTAAAATGGTAGAATATTGAAGAAAGGAATAAAAAGTATGAAGAATTTAAATAAAAAGATAGTAAGAGATATAAAACAAAATAAAATGCAATTTTTCAATATTTTTATCATGGTTTTTCTAGGAGTATTTGTATTTGCTGGAATTCACTCTTATATGGATGGAATGCAAATTAGTGGAGATAAATATTTTGAGTCAAACAATTTACAAGATATTTGGATTTCAGGAGAAAATTTTAGTAGTGATGATTTAGAAAAAGTAAAAGATGTAAAAAATGTAAAAAATGCAGAAAGAATATTAAGCATAAGAACGAATTTAGAAAACTATGATGATGTTGAATTAGAAGCTAATTTCATAGAAACAAACGAAATATCAAAAATGTATGTAGTATCAGGAGAAAGGTATTCAAAAGATAAAGAAGGTATATGGCTTGATAGTTACTTAGCAAAAAATCTTAATATAAACTTAGGGGATGAACTTACTCTTGATTATAAAGATTATAAAATAAAAGAAAAAGTTGTGGGGCTTATAAATGTTCCAGATCATGTTTATTCTGTAAAAGATGAAACAGCGATATTTCCAACACATAAAGATTTTGGATACGCATATTTATCAATAAATGAATTTCCTCAAGATTATATATATGATGAATTAAGAAATAAAATAATAGAAGAAAATCCTATGATGAAAGCTATTGGAAAAGATAAAATTACTAATAAAGATATAAGAAGATTAATAAAAAATTTCGATATATCAGATTATTATGTTTTTAATCAAATAATAGTAGATGTAGATGATACATCAAAATTAGATGAAACAAAAAGAGATTTAGAAAATGAAATAGATTCAGCAATAGCAATAACAGATAGAACATCAAATTCCTCTTGCGAAGCTTTTAAATCAGAAATTGAAGAAGGAGGAACATATTCAAGTGTATTTACATTCTTGTTCCTATTTATAGCAATTTTATCGGTTGTAACTACAATGAATAGATTTGTAAAAAAACAAAGAACACAAATTGGAACATTAAAAGCATTAGGATTTAAAAATAGAAAAATAATAAGACACTATGTTGGATATGGATTTTATACAAGTTTAGTTGCAAGTGCTGTGGGATTATTAGTAGGAAAATTCGTACTAGGTGGATTTTTCCTAAATATGGAGATGAGTTATTTTGAAGTTCCTGTATATAATACAGTATTAGTTTCACAAGTATATATGCTAGCAATTGCAGTAATCGTATTAATTACATTCGTAACATACTTATCTTGTAGAAGTATATTAAAAGAATCTGCAGTAGATGCATTAAGGGTAGAAGTTCCAAAAGTAAAAAATACAAAATTTGATTTGACTACAAAAGGAATATTTAAAAAATCATCAATTTCTACAAGATGGAACTTAAGAGATATAGGAAGAAATAAAAGTAGAAGTATAATGGCCATTGTAGGAATGGCAGGTTGTACGATGTTACTATTATGTGCATTTGGAATGTTAAATACAATGAATGCATATCTTGATTGGGAGTTCGATGAAATAACTAATTTTGAATATAAACTTTCTTTATCAAGTAAAATAACAGACGATGAATTAGACAATTTAAAAGATAAATATGGAGATGCAACAAGTGAGACTTTAGGAATAGAAGTAAAAAACGGAGTTAATAAAGAAACAAATACACTAACAGTAAATGATGCAGTAGGAAAGCTAAGATATACAAATCATAATAAAGAAATAATAAACTTAAAAGAAGATGGAATATACATTACAGAAAAATTATCAGAAAAATATGGATTAAATATTGGAGACGAAATCAGCTGGCATATATTTGGAGATGATGAGTGGCATACATCAAAAATTGTAGGATTAAATAGAGATCCTCAAAGTCAAAGCTTAAATATGAGTAGAAAATATTATAAATCTTTGGATTTAGAATATAAACCAGACTCATTATATACAGATTATGATTTAAGCAAGCAAAATTCTTTAACTGGTGTAGATAGTATTCAAAGTATAGAAAATTTAAGAACTGGAATGGAAAGCATGCTAGAAACAGTAAAAACTATGGTAGTTATATTAATAATAGTATCTGCAATTTTAGGATTTGTAATAATATACAATTTAGGAATATTATCATTTACAGAAAAACAATATCAATTTGCAACACTTAAAGTTCTAGGATTTAAAAATAAGCAAATAAAAAAGATATTTGTAAAACAAAACATATGGCTTTCATTAGTTGGAATAATATTAGGGTTACCATTAGGATTTCTAATGTTAGATTATATATTTAAAGCAGCACTAGGAGATTCATATGACTTTCCAGCAGTAGTAAATTCAGAATCATACTTAATTGCAGGAATAGGAAGTTTGATTGTTGCAATTGTTGTAAATAAGTTTTTATCTAGAAAAGTTAAAACAATAGATATGGTAACAAGTCTAAAAGGAAATGAATAATCTTGACATAATAATACAAATAAAATAAAAGGTGGATGAAAAGATAAAAATGGTAAAGTATCTGTAAAATTACAAAAAAGACATATAATATTCACAACAAAAATGTAAAATCGTATAAAATAAAAAATTGTTTTTTAAAATTTTCTTCAAGAATTTAGAACAAAAATAAGGAGGAAATTAAAATAAAAAGAACAATCAAAAATAACATTAACAGGAGACACATATGTAACATCATTAGAAGATGCAGACACAACATACAGTAACATAAACTTCAATGGACATAAATTATATGTAAATAGAACAATAAATTAATGAAATCCTTTAAAAGTTATTGACAATAATAACTAAAATTGATATAAAATTATATGTAAATAACTTATGAAGGAGAGATACAAATGAAAGAAAAAACAATATCTGAAAGAGGTATTACATTAATAGCTTTAGTAATCACAATAATAGTGCTAATAATCTTAGCAATGGTAAGTATAAAAATAGTGACAAGTGAAGGATTGATAAAAAGAGCAGAGAATGCAACAACAAAAAATGCAGAAGAGTCAGAAAAAGAAGCAATACAGCTAGCATATGCGGAATACCAAATAAGTCAATATTCAAATGATACAATAGATGAAGCAAATATTAAAGATGAAGAATTAAAAAGTGATTATGAAAAATTAAAAGCATATTTTGTTGGAAAAAACTTAAGCGAATTTATTATCGAAGATGAAACAACAGATGATATAATAATTTTAAAATATAATGATGAAAAATTAATAATTTATAATAAAGATGTAGTAGAAAATAACGATACCTATACATTTAT
>CAJKDR010000093.1 GCA_905198755.1 uncultured Clostridiaceae bacterium | reverse complement strand
ATATTAATACTATAGAAATTCAAGAAATTACACAAAAAGATGATTATTATGTATGTAATGGAGTAATTAGAAATCAACAAAATCAAAATGAGCAGAAAAATATAGTAATAGCAATTAAACTTATAGGTTCAAATAAATTTGAGTTATCATTTTCAATAAAATAATATAAAAATCAATTGTTCAATGTGATAAACATTGTTACAATTGATTTTTTGTTAAGATTGTGATATAATTATATGTAATAGAATTTTGAAAAAATAAAAATTGGGCTGGAGGATAATTATGCTTAAGATTTTAAAATTTTTATTGAAAGCGCCGTTCTATATAATTGGATTAATTTACTCAATATTTACAAAATGGTATTTAGCAGCATTTGTATTTGGTGCGGTAGCCTTGTTGATGACAATTTTTTATTGTAAAACAAAAATTGGAAAAATAATTGTTTGGGTAATTGCAGTAATTATAGTAATATTAGTAGCGGTAACTTGACTAAAAGTAGCTCATTGAGCTACTCTTAGTTTTTATTTTATAATAATTTTTTAGCATCTGGTAAACATATTAAAAAAGGAGAAAAAATATGTTTAGACCAGATGCTATTTTTTATGAAGAAAATGTTAAAGAATATGAATTAGGAAAGAGATTATTAAATATTTATGAGGCAGAAAAAGTTCCTATGACTATTATAGAAAATCATAATAATATAGAAGAGATGAGAAACAAAGAAAATAAAGAATTTCCTATAATGAAGAGAAATCTTATTATTGCAACGCGTAAAACTCATAAATACGTTGAGAATCATAAGGTTTCAGATTTTTTGGTTCCATATACTTCTTCAGGCTGTATTGCAATGTGCATGTATTGTTATTTGGTTTGTAATTATAATAAATGTGCATATTTGAGATTATTTGTTAATAGAGAGCAAATGCTAGATAAATTAAAAAATACTGCTAATAAAAGTGAAAAAGATTTAGTATTTGAAATTGGAAGTAATAGCGATTTAGTATTAGAAAATACGATTACGGGAAATTTAGAATGGACAATAGATAATTTTAAAGATAATCCAAAAGGAAAAATAACATTTCCAACTAAGTTTGATATGGTTGAGCCAATATTGGATTTAAATCATAACGGAAAAGTAATTGTGCGAATGAGTTTAAATCCAGAAGAGATTATAAATAGAGTAGAGTTTGGAACTTCTAGGTTAAAGAATCGATTAGAAGCTATTAATAAATTAGTAGAAGCCGGATATGAAGTTGGAATATTAATTGCTCCAATTATATTAGTAGATAATTGGAAAGAATTATATGAAAATTTATTAAAAGAAATGCAAGAAAAACTTAGTACAAAAGCAAAAAAAGCAGTGTTTTTTGAATTGATTTTTATGACTTATAGCTATGTTCATAATGCAATAAATCATGAAGCCTTTCCAAATGCAATAGAGCTATATAATAAAGAACAAATGACAGGAAGAGGTAGAGGAAAATATGCATATAAGCCAGCAATAAAAGATGATGCTAAAAAATATATGCAAGAATTAATGAAAAAATATTTTTCAAGCAATGAAATAAAATATATTGTATAAGTCAGCCAGCTATCCTTTTAAAATAAAAGAATATATGGAGCCACCATATATTCAAATACATAAATATGAACCAATATTATTGTAATAAACTTATAAGTTATTTATGTAATACTATGAATACAACCTAAATGTCAATACTTTTGAAAAAATATTATACATATGTTGGAAATATTATCATAAACATAATATACATAGCATATAATTATTAATAGGTGATTTTCGTGAAAAAAAGAATTATTTCTTTAATTATATTGTTAATTATATGTACTAGTAATATTATAATTTTTGCAGATGATGAAATTGAAGAATACAATAAAAAAATAGATAATAATGAAATAAATAAAACTATTGAGACCTCTGCAAATTTAAATGATGAACCTAAAATAAATTCTAGGTCGGCAGTAGTAATAGATAGGAAGAGTAAAAACATTATATACGGAAAAAATGAAAATGTAAAAAAGGCTATGGCATCTACAACTAAAATAATGACAGCAATGGTGGTTATTCAAAATACTAATTTAAACAACACTGTTGAGATATCAAAAAAAGCCGCAGGAACAGGTGGATCACGTTTAGGATTAAAGGCAGGAGATAAAATAACAGTAAAAGATTTATTGTATGGATTATTACTAAGGTCTGGAAATGATTGTGCCGTAGCATTAGCAGAATATGTCGCAGGAAGTGTGCAAGAATTTTCTAATTTAATGAATCAAAATGCACAAATGTTAGGCTTAAATAACACACATTTTGTAACACCGCATGGATTAGATGAAGAAGAACATTATACTACTGCATATGAACTTGCAATACTTGCTGATTATGCATTAAATAATGAGTTATTTGCACAAATTGTTAATAAAAAATCATATACTATAAATATAAATAAAAATTCAAAAACGCTAAATAATACTAACGAATTGTTGGGAAATTTAAACGGCGTATATGGAGTAAAAACAGGATTTACAAATGGAGCAGGAAGATGTTTGGTTACGTCTATAAAAAGGGGTAACTTAGATGTTATATGTGTTGTCCTTGGCGCAGATACGAAGAAAGATAGAACAAGAGACAGTGCAAAGCTTATAGAATATACATTTAATAAGTATGAAGAAATTGATATAAAAGAAAAAATAAAAGAAAGTTTTAAAAAATGGAATGAAATAAATGGAAATAGAATAAATGTAGAAAAGGGAGAAAGTAGTAAGTTAGAGTTAACTCTGAATGATAAAGATAAAATATTCACATATCCAATAGAAAAAGGTACTGAAGACAATATTAATATAGAAATAAATGCAAATTTAAATTTAAAAGCACCTGTATTAGAAAATACAAATATTGGAAAGATAAAGGTATATTACAATGCAAAAGAACTATTAGAAATTGATATACTAAATATAAATAAAATAAATAAAAAGAGGATAAAAAATTATATGTCAGATATTTTTAAAAATTATGATAACTACTTAGAAGGAATATTCGAGTCATATTAATACATATAAAAAATTTAAACGATAAAATAAATAATAACACTTGACGAAAACATATATTTTTGGTATCATATTAATGTTACAAAAATATGCGGGAATAGCTCAGTTGATAGAGCGCTGCCTTGCCAAGGCAGAGGTCGCGGGTTTGAGCCCCGTTTCCCGCTCCATATATTATATGGCGATATAGCCAAGTGTGCATGAAGTTGTACGAACGCAAGTGAGTTACAAATTCAGTATGCAGGGAGCGAAGCGAGTCGTAGTAGAGCAAATAAGAAGTTACAGAATAGTGATTCATGAGTACAAAAAATAATATATGGCGATATAGCCAAGTGGTAAGGCACGAGTCTGCAAAACTCTGATTCCCCGGTTCGAATCCGGGTGTCGCCTCCAAACAAAAAAAAGCAACTGTTAAGTTGCTTTTTTGATTGGAGCGAAATTAAAATGGAGGATTCGAAAAGGAGGATAAAAAAATAGTCCAGTGGACTATTTTTCCGACGCGGCTTGCCGAATCCGGGTGTCGCCTCCAAGCAAAAAAAGCAACTGTTAAGTTGCTTTTTTTAATACAATTTTAAAGTATCATCTATAATATCGGCAATATGTAAAACATTGGTGTTACTTGATTCTAAATAAAATAAATATTTATCATTTGAAGATTTATATACATCTACTTTTACACTTCCAATATTCTTAAATTGTTCTGATTCCATAAAAATCCCTCCATATTATTAGTGTTAATAAATTATAACAATAATGTGTGTCGAAAAATGTAGAAAATAGGCAATACAGATACAATATTTGAAAAATTTACTAAAAAAATCAATTAAAGTACTACGGAATAGGCTTTTTCACAAACCTTTTTTACATAATCAGTTGAAAAATAATTAAAAATGTTATATAATTGTAATATATGGGCTTTTGGCAATAATAAAGATGGTGAAACCTATTTCCGTAGTAAGTTTAAATAGGCTTTGCCGTAAAGAAAATGTAATAAAAAAATAGCCTATTGACTAATATATTAAAAATCATTAATATATTATATA
>CAJKDR010000092.1 GCA_905198755.1 uncultured Clostridiaceae bacterium | reverse complement strand
TCTGCAAATATAAGTATAGATAAAATAAATATAGCAAAATTAATCAATATAATACACCACCTTTATTCATTTGTTAGTAAATATCCAGATTTTACAGAAGTAGTAACATTCACCTTAAAGCTACTAGAAGAATAGGCGTTTGGCCAATCATAATTATACCAATCTTGAATAGTATTAAAATTTTTCCTTCCATTTCTTCCAAAAGAATTAATATCAGATTTATATTCTTTAGAAGTTTTATTTAAATAACTATATAATTGGTTTGTTAAGTATGTTGTTGTTTCATATTCAACCTTTTCTAATAATTCATTTGTTAAATTTCCAGTAATACTATTTATAGAAAGAATTTTTGCATCAATTACTAAGTTGATGTCAACAAATGGTGAAGGAGAAGAAGTGTCTATTCTTATTTTTGGTTTCCTATTTAATGAAATTTCTAAATCTATAGTTCCTGTGTTACTTATATTTGTTGGTATGCTGATTGTAGAAGTTTTTAACTTATTTGTTAATAATAAATTTAAAACTGTTTCTGTACCTGATAATTTTCCGACTAAAATATCATCTTTAAAAACTGCTAAACCGAGCATTTCTATAACAGGAGAGTCATCGTTATTGTCAGATGTAATGCTCTGAGCTGTTTTATCAATGCTACTAGTAGTATTTGAAGGTTTTACAGTACTTTTTTTAGAACTTCTAGCAGTTCCTAAAGCAGCAACTGGTTCATGACAATGACAATATAAAGCATAGAAGAAATCACTTACAGTAACATTTTCGGTATATCCAGAGATGTTCTCAGTACTAGTAGTTACACTATAATATTCAGGTAATAATTTTTGTATATCAGGCATATCTGAATCTGTAAATTCATCTTTAGGAATTGTTGATATAATAATATTACAATCAGGTCTTATTTCTATTTTATTAACAATACTTGCAATTAATGAATTAATACCTTTAGATGCGAGTTCTTCTGATATTACTAGTACTTTACAGTGAGATAAATCTATAGATTTATCAATAAGAGAATTCATAAGACTTATACCACTATCTAATGAATTGCATTCAACTGTGTTAACTTTGAAAGGAGAAGATTTTGAATTAGTATTTTTTTCTTGAGACTTATTAGAAGAATTAGTATTTGAAGAAGAGTCAGAAGAAGATTGAATGGATGAAACTTGAAAACTAATTCTATAAATATCACTATCTCCAGCTTCAATTCCAATTGCGGTTATATATGCAAGATTATCTAAACCAACACTAGTAGAAGATCTCTCAAAAAAGGAAAAGAATAGTGCAAATATCACTATTATAATTAATGAACTTCTAAGAAAATTATATTTCATTATTATTTAGTTCTCCTTTCTTTTTCTTTATTAAATGTTGTTTTATATTAGCAAAAAATAAAATAGATATATTAAATCCAAATATAAAAATTAAAAACCAGTTTTTATAAACAGTAGATTGCAAAGCTCGTATTTGAAGAATGTTATCATATGATAGTGCAGTAGCAAAAAGTATTGCAAAAATGCAATTAGAGACTGCTTCTTGATTTTGAATATTTGTTATTTTTTTGAAAATCAACAAAGTAAAAGCCATCATAATACTTAAATAAGATAGTATAGTAAGCAACCATATAATTACGAAAAAAGCATCAGTACGTTGAATAAAATTTCCAATAGTTATTTCTCTAACCTCTAAAAATATTGGAATATTAGAGCCAGAAGCAATCTCTAAAGGAAAAGATAAAATCAAAGAAGAGATTGTTAAAAGTATAAATAAACTAGAAATGCCAATATACCAGAAAGATATTTTATTAAAACCGCTTATAATCTTTTAATAATGGCATAATCAAAAACAAGAAAGAAATGCTACTGAACGCATAAATATTGCTTAGACCATTAACAAAAGTGTTTTTGGCACCATATCCTAGTATTGGAAAAACTTGTGTAAAACTTAAGTTTCTAGAATTTGCTAAAAAAATTAATACTAATATAACTATTATGGGCGGAACAATAATAAGATTACATTTTATTACTGCCTTAGGACCTAACTTATTAATAAATCCTGCAGCAAGTAATAGAAATAGTACTATAAAAGAAATTGGGGTATTGTGAAAATACATAGTCTTTAAGTTCTCAGAAGTATTACTCACTAATAGTGAAGCAGCAAAAATGTAATATGCTATAAAAGCTAGTCCAATAATAAATTTAAACCATCTACCTAAAAGAAAACTAGAAATATCTAAAATATCTTTACCTCTGAAATTTTTATATAATTTAGTAATAAAAAAGATTATAATAAGTACTATAATAGAAACATACATTATATTCAATATAGAACTAGAACCTTGAGATTGTATTATAGCCTTGGGAAGAGTTAATATTAAATGTGATAGCGTTACAATAATTAAAATACATAATGCTTCACCAAAACCTATTTTTTCATTATTCATTTATTACCTCCTGTTTTCCATACCATACTAATTTTAGCCTCTTTATTTTTTCTTTTTGTATTAAGAACATCAGGTCGTTGTTCTCTTTTCCAAATTGGTGAAAGAAAATAATTATCACCATTAGCATTAGTAACTGGAATGTAAGGTGCTAAATATGGAATGCCAAAAGAATTATAATTAGCAAGTATAGCTAAATATAAGAAAATACCTAAAGCAATGCCTAAGAAACCAAATAGGCTACCTACAAAAATAAAAGCAAATCTTAAAATTCTAAAGTGGAATTCCAAAGAATAATTAGGAGCTGCAAAAGAAGACAAGCTAGTAATTGCAACAATTATTATAGAGATAGGACTTACTATATTAGCACTAACAGCGGCATCACCTAATACTAAAGCACCAACAATACTCATTGTAGAACCAATAGGGGATGGAACTCTTATTCCAGCTTCATGTATAAGTTCAAAAGCAATTTCCATTAAAATTATTTCGAGTTCAATAGAAATTGGAACAGATTGCCTAGAAGAAATTATTGAAAATAATAACTCATTAGGAATTAATTCTTCATGGAATTTTGTAATAGCAATATATATACCTGGTAGTAAAATACTTATTAAGCAAGCTATTAATCTAATTATTTTTAAAAAATTTCCAAACTTATAGTTTAAGTTCTTATCTTCAGGCGATTCAAGCAAATCAAAAAATGTACAAGGCATTATTAAACATGTGGGACTGCCATTTACAATAACAACGACTTTACCTTCTAATAGAGCAGTAGAAGCAGTATCAGGGCGCTCAGTAGATAAAGACTCTGGTAAACTGCTTTTTGAGTTTTCTTTTATTAAACTTTCTAACTGTCCAGAAGAAATTATATAATCAATATCTAAGTTGTTAACTCTGTATTTAACTTCAGAAACTAGACTATTATTAGCAATATCTTTAATATAGCAAATAGCACATTGGGTTTTGCTAACAACCCCAACAGATGTATTTTCAATAACTAAATTTTCGTTATTAACTAATCTTCTAAGCATAGACGTATTAGTTCTAATTGTTTCAACAAAAGCTTCTTGAGAACCTCTTATAACAATTTCATTTTGCGGTTTATCTATATTTCTTTTTTCAAAACCCTTAACATCTGAAATAAAACAAGTATCAATTGTATCTACAAAAAGAGCACAATTACCTGCATTTATAGCGGTTATAACATCAGAAAAACTAGAAACCTTTTGAGTGTCATTTAATGGAATTAAACAAGAATATATATAATCAACCAAATTAAATTTTTTTACTTTTTTTACTGTAATATTATTGGTAACAGCAGTGCTAACAACTTCTTGACTAGAATTAAAAGTATTTGCTCTACTTTTTAGCATCAAAGGATGTAAAATAAACCTATTAATACTTTGGGAATTACTCATACCATCTATATAAACAATAAAAGCTTTGTAAACTTTATTTCTAGCAGTTAGATCAAATTCTCTAATTTTAATATCACTATTAATTAAACTATTAAATTTAACTTTAATATAATCTAAATTAACACTAATACTAGGAAAAACATTTTGATTCAAATCTTCAAGAGGCACAATATCATTAGAATTATTTTGAGTTTCATTATCAGTAATACCAAATTTATATCGTTCTTTTGGAAGATATCTGAAAGAATCAGCAATAAACTTAAAAAAACTATTCATAAAA
>CAJKDR010000091.1 GCA_905198755.1 uncultured Clostridiaceae bacterium | reverse complement strand
GAAAATGCAAGTGAAAACGAGCATAAATTTTTAAATTTGCTTACTAGAGCATATAAAAGAGCGGCGCACGAGAATCGATTTTAAGGCGTTTTTATTTTTTAGGCATATAACTTGTTGTTTGAATAATTGAGCAAAATACTGAAACATGGGAATTTGTAAAATTTTGATAAAAATAAATTAAAGTTATATAAATTTTTTAAAATATGTGGTTACAATAAGAAAAAAAATCCAACCAGACATAATGTAAAAAAATCGACGTATCAGAATCGATTTTAAGAGTTTTTTATTAAAAAGTAATGTAGTTTATTGTCTGTAAAAGTAACTATAACGAGCTTATATCAAGAAATAGCATATTTCAAGAGAGGGGTACTTGAAGGGCAAGTTTATATTTTTCTCCTACCTCTATTTGCACAAAACTTTGATTTTGTGCAATGTTGTGTAAATGAAAATAGAGCCTAAATGTTTTCTTTTAAGCTCCACTCCTCTATTCTATATCATTTTTAAAACTCTTACTTGCTTTTTTCAAAAATATCCTAAAATAAAATTTAATTTTATTACTTATTCTACCTGATGTTTACTATATGTTTTCTTTGCACAAATTAATGCTATAACCATCATAAAAATATAAGTAATTATAGTCATCATAGGTAAATCAATAACAATATTTCCTAACTTATATGATACCATTTGAGAAAAGTTTGAATAAATTGCATTATATGGCATTAAGAATAATATTTTATTTAATATTCCAAAAGCTGACTTTATGCTCAAAAATACTGGTAACATAATAATAGCAATATCTATTACTAATACTGTCATAGGATTTTTCAGTTTAGATGACAAGAATAATGTTAATCCCACCATACCAAACAATACTGTATATGAAATCACTATATTATATAAAAGTGACTGGAAGAATGTTAGTGCGTATGGACTTAATATGTTAGAAAGTTGTATTGGTAAATTTCCTCCATCTGTACCAAACATTAAGAATATTGTTCCTATTGCAAATATTAAATATATTGTAAATACTAATGTTGCAAATATGTAAGATGCGATTATTTTCGCAGTTACACCTTTACTTTTTCCATACTTTGTGGTTAATAATATTTTATCTGTACCATTTTGATACTCTCCTGCAAAAACAGATGCTAAACATATACATATAGCAATTACTCCAAATATAAGTAATTCATAAGTGTTATACAAATTAGAATATCCATAATAAAAATCATATTCAAATGGTGTTTTTGTGTTATTAGACTTCTCTAACCAATATTCTTTTTCTTGAGGTGTATATTTTTTTCCATCATAACTTTGATTTAATTCTTCTTCTATTCTTTGTTGTCTTGTTTCATAAAAATCTTTCTGTTCTTTTAAATTTAGATTAAATAATTCAGTTATATAGCTAGTATTATAATTTGCATATACACGGTTTATATTTGTTAATAAATCAAGTCTATTATTTAAATATTCACTATAAATTTCAATACTAAAATCCTTTTCTCCATCACTATTTGTAATAAGATTATTTGGATTATTATGCAACTCTTGTAATTTTTCTATTTCTTTTATAATCTTTTCATTTGTTAAAGTTCCAGAAATCTCTTTCGTTTGTTCTTTTCTAACACTAATAGCCTCTTTACCTTTATAAGATTTTCCACTCTTATCTATTGCTAGAAAATCTTTACCTGGCATAGAAAATAGTAATGTTATTAAAAATAAACAAACTATGATTACAATAATATTCATTTTTTTATTAAATAATTTCTTTAATTCAAATTTCACTAATGTTCCCATATTGTTCATTCCTTTCTTTTCTATTTTTCATTATCTTGAAAATATGCTAAATATAAATCTTCTAAATTAGGTTCTATATTAACAGCATTCACAGTTGGTTTTTGCCTACTTACAATTCTTAATTCTGTTGTATTATTTTCTTGATGAATATTAATAATACAATATTTATGATTCAGCATTTCTACTTCTTTTTTATCATAAGCAACACATTTCCATACACTGCCTCTTAAATCTTGTAAAAGTTCTTCTGGTGTTCCTGTTAATATCTTTTTACCTGCTTTCATCACAATAATTTCATCTGCAATAAATTCAATATCTGATACAATATGAGTTGATAATATTACAATTTTATCTTGTGAAAAACTACTAATTAAGTTTCTAAACTTTACCCTTTCTTTTGGGTCTAGTCCTGCTGTTGGCTCATCTAAAATTAGAATTTTTGGATTATTTAACATTGCTTGTGCAATTCCTAATCTTTGTTTCATTCCTCCAGAAAATGTCTTTACTTTTTGTTTTTTTTCATTTTCCAAATTAACTATTTGTAATAACTCATTCACTCTCATTTCAGCCTTTTCTTTTGATAATCCCTTTAATGCAGCAATATACATTAAAAAATCATAAGCTGTAAAATCTGGATAGTATCCAAAATCTTGTGGTAAATAACCAAGAACTTGTCTATAATCCTCCCCTAGTTTTTTTATATCTGTTCCATTATATTTAATTTGACCAGAAGTTGGATTTTGAATATCACATATCATTCTCATAAGTGTTGTTTTTCCTGCTCCATTTGCACCAAGTAATCCATAAACTCCTGGTTTTAGTTTTATAGAAACTCTATCCACTGCAATTTTATTTTTATATTGTTTTGTTAGCCTATCTATTGCAAGTTCCATATATAATCATCCTCCTCTTCATAAAATTGATAAACAGCTTTTATAAAATAAAATACTGTTATAATTAATAAACCTAACCATACTAAAACACTTGAAGTTTCATAAACACTAGGAAACTTTATATTAATTTTAAATAAAATTGCATTGATTAATAACATTATCGTCATATTTACAATTTCGTTTGACTTATCTTTTAATAAACGCATTGTTAAAATGTTAGCAACATTGGTTATCATAAATGGCACTAAAAAATAAAGAATTAATACATAACTTTCCTGTTCAAAATGAGTTCCAGTCATAACTGCAAATACTGTCATTATACATAAATTAATAAATGTATTAATTATTAATTTAATTGAAATCAATTCTTTTAAGTCCATTTTACAACTCATTTCAATTTCATACATATTATATTTAAAACTTTTCTCTAACTCCATTATTTGAAGAAATGCTAATATTGGCATTACAAGTGATAAAATTAGCATTGTTTTCTCAAAATTCATAGATTTTATAACTAATATTCCTACCAATAATAGAATAAATTGGAAAAGAAAAGTAATTTTACTCATAAAAGGAATATATCTTTTTATCTTTTCAAAATAGCTTTCCTTTACTGTTATTTCTGTATTTGCTATTTTCATTTTTAATATTTCTATTGATTGCCTTTTTTTATTTTCATCTATACTTGGCAATTCTCTTTTATTTAAAATTTCTTTCCACTTATCCATCTAATTAAAAGTCCTCCTTTCCTAAATACCTACTCAATTTTTCTATTCCCTGCTTTAGTCTTGATTTAATGGTAGGTACTTTTTCATCAAGTATTTTAGATATATCTTTAATTTTCAAACCTTCATAATACTTCAAAATAATTACTTCTTTTTGTTTTTCTGGTAGCTCTTTTAATGCTTTATCAATTGAATTTTTTTGTTCTATTCTTGATAATTCATTAGAATCATTTTCTTTATAAGTTTGATTATCATCTAATTCTTCTAACTCCACTTTATTCTCGTCAAAATAAGTGTTACATACATTCATTGCTATTGTAATTAAATAACTTTTAAATTTTCCTCTATGTTTATAAGTTCCTATATATTTAATCAATTTCAAGAATGTTTCTTGTGTTAAATCATAAGAAAGTGAGCTATTTCCTGTTTTATAATAACAAAATCTATAAATATCATCATAATATTTCTCAATTAATATCTCTAATAATTCTTTATTTCCGTGCTGTATTTTATAGATTAATTCTTTAATCAAAGTATCACTCATATCTCTCCAATGATTCAGCTTATCTTTGATAGTTTCTATCAAATTTTTAACCTTTTGAATGACACTGACTTGTGTTTGACTCGTCATATTCATCTTTTGGTTCAGTTCATAAGTTTCTTTTTCAATTTCTTCTTTGCCTTGAGCTTTTTCTTTAAATGTTGCTACTTCATCATTCAAAGCTGAAATTTTGTCCTTTAAAGATTTAATAGTTTCAAGTTTTT
>CAJKDR010000090.1 GCA_905198755.1 uncultured Clostridiaceae bacterium | reverse complement strand
TATTGAAATTAATAATATAGATATATACTAAAAACAGAAAGGAAAATGATATGTTTAAACTATTAAAAAATTTACAAAAAAGAGATTGGATATTAATTGTAATTTCATTTATATTAATATTTGCACAAGTATGGCTAGAATTAAAAATGCCAGACTATATGTCACAAATAACTAAATTGGTTCAAACGCCTGGAAGTCAAATGTCAGAAATATTAACAAATGGTGGATATATGGTAGCATGTGCGTTAGGAAGTTTACTAGCAGCAGTCGTTACAGGATATTTTATATCTGGAATTTCATCATCTTTCTCAATGAATGTTAGAAAAAAGCTATTTAATAAAGTAGAAGATTTATCAATGCAAGAAATTAAACAATTTTCTACAAGTAGTTTAATTACAAGAACAACAAACGATATAACACAAATGGAAATGGTAATTGCTATGGGCTTGCAATTACTTATTAAATCACCAATAACGGTTATATGGGCAATTACAAAAATATTAAACAAAGGATGGCAATGGAGTGTGGCAACAGGAGTTGGCGTAGTTGTATTGCTACTAACTGTAGGAATATTAACAGTAATTGTTATGCCAAGATTTAAAATTGTTCAAAAATTGATTGATAAAATAAATGGAGTGACAAGAGAAAATTTAACAGGAATTCGTGTTGTAAGAGCATTTAATGCTGAAGAATATCAACAAGAAAAATTTGAAGAAGTAAATAAGAAATTAACTAACCAACAATTATTTAATCAAAAAACATTTGCAGTATTGCAACCAATGATTTATTTAGTAATGCATGTACTAACATTATCAATTTATTATATAGGTGCAATACTAATAAAAGATGCAACATTCCAAAATAAGATATCATTGTTTGGAGATATGGTTGTATTTAGTTCATATGCAATACAAGTTATAATGTCTTTCTTAATGCTTGCAATGATATTTATGATGCTTCCAAGAGCAGAAGTATCTGCAAACCGTGTTAATGAGGTACTAGATACAAAATCTAGTATTAAACCAGGAAAATTAAATAAAGATACATCAAAAGAAAAAGGAACAGTTGAATTTAAAAATGTTTCATTTAAATATCCAGATGCAGACGAATATTTATTAGAAAATATATCATTTAAAGCAAATAAGGGAGAAACAGTGGCTTTTATAGGTTCAACTGGTAGTGGAAAGTCAACATTAATAAGTTTAGTACCAAGATTTTATGATGCAACAGAAGGTGAAGTACTTGTTGATGGAATTAATGTAAAAGAATATTCTGAAGAAATTTTAAATAATAAAATAGGCTTTGTTCCACAAAAAGCAGTAATGTTTAATGGTACTGTTTTAACAAATGTAGCTTATGGTGATAATGGAAAAGGTAAAAAAACAGAAGAAAAAATAAAAGAAGCAATATATGTAGCACAAGGAAAAGAATTTGTAGAAAAAATGGATGACGGATATAATTCACATATAGCGCAAGGCGGAACTAATGTATCTGGAGGCCAAAAACAAAGATTGGCAATTGCTAGAGCAATTGCAAGGGACCCAGAGATATATATTTTTGATGATAGCTTTTCTGCATTAGATTATAAAACAGATAGTATATTAAGAAAAGAATTGAAAAAATATACAAAAGAAGCAACAAGTTTAATCGTAGCTCAAAGAATAGGAACAATATTAAATGCAGATAAAATCATAGTACTAGATAATGGAAAATGTGTAGGAATGGGAACACATAAAGAATTATTAAAAAATTGTGAAGTTTATAAACAAATAGCTTTATCTCAGTTATCAGAAGAAGAATTGCAATAAAATGTATATAGTTTAAAAAAAGCAATTTTTGAGGATAATCTAAGATGTATGAGATATAATGTAGGGGCGGACGACCCTGTCTGCCCGTTACTTATAAGGAATACATTAATAAAAAAGAGAAAGGAAAAATAAAAATGCGGAATAGAAAATGAAGAAAAAAGAACTCCTAATAGACCACATAGAGGACCAGGTGCTAGAATGAATGCAGGAGAAAAAGCAAAAGACTTCAAAAGTGCAATAAAGAGATTATTTAAAGAATTAAAAGGTTTTAAAATTCTAATAACAGTAGCAATAATTTTAGCAATATTAAGTGCAGTGCTATCAATTGTTGCACCAGATCAATTGTCAAATTTAACAGATGAAATTTCAGCAGGTCTAAGAGGCAATATGAATATGGAAAATATAAAACATATTACATTATTGCTATTAGGATTATACATAGGAAGTGCGATATTTAACTATATTCAATCTATTTGTATGACTGATGTGGCTAATAAATTTGCTAAGAGCTTAAGAAGTAGAATATCAGTAAAAATAAACAAATTACCATTAAAATATTTTGATAAACATCAATCAGGAGATATTTTATCAAGGGTAACAAACGATATAGATACAATAGCACAAAGTATGAACCAGTCATTAGGAATGTTGGTAAATAGTGTAACATTATTTTTAGGTTCAATTGTTATGATGTTTTACACAAACTGGATTATGGCACTTACTGCAATAGGAGCAAGTTTGTTAGGATTTATTGGAATGTTCTTTATATTAAGTAAATCTCAAAAATACTTCATAGCAAGACAAGAAAAACTAGGAGAACTAAATGGACATATAGAAGAAATTTATTCTGGAATCAATGTAGTAAAAGTATATAATGGAAAAAATGAGGCTAACAAAAAGTTTGATGAGTTAAATAAGAAGGTAAAAGAAGCCAATAGAAAAAGTCAATTTTTATCAGGTTTAATGCAACCAGTAATGAACTTTATTGGAAACTTTGGATATGTAGCAGTATGTATTGTTGGAGCATTACTTGCAATGAATAATGTAATAACATTTGGTGTTATTGTAGCATTTATGACATATGTAAGATTATTTACTAATCCATTATCACAAATAGCGCAAAGTATGACATCTCTTCAATCAACAGCAGCAGCTAGTGAAAGAGTTTTTGAATTTGTAGATGAACCAGAAATGAAAAAAGAAGATGAGTTAACTAAAGTCTTAAAAAAAGAAGATGTAAAAGGAAAAATAGAATTTAATAATGTAGTATTCCAATATGATGATAATGATAAGCCTACAATTAAGAACTTTACTGCAACTGCAATGCCAGGACAAAAAATTGCAATTGTTGGACCAACAGGAGCAGGAAAAACTACTATGGTAAATCTTCTTATGAAATTCTATGATATAAATTCTGGAGAAATAAAAATAGATGGTATATCAACAAAAGAACTAACAAGAGAAAATATACATGACTTATTTACAATGGTATTACAGGATACATGGCTATTTGATGGAACAGTTAAAGAAAATATAATTTATAACAGAGAAAATGTTAGTGACGAAAAAATAGTAGAAGTTTGTAAAGAAGTAGGATTAGATCACTTTATAAAAACATTGCCACATGGATACAACTCGAAATTATCAGATAATGATAGTGTATCTGCAGGTCAAAGACAATTACTAACAATTGCAAGAGGAATGATAGAAGATAGTCCATTTTTAATTCTTGATGAGGCAACATCTAATGTAGATACAAGAACAGAAGAATTAGTACAAAAAGCAATGGATAAATTAACAGAAGGAAAAACATCATTCATTATTGCACATAGATTATCAACAATAAAAAATGCAGACTTAATTCTAGTAATGAAAGAAGGAAACATAGTAGAACAAGGAAACCACGAAGAATTAATGAAAAAGAATGGTGCATACGCAGAACTATATAACTCACAGTTCGATTCAATAGAATAAAATAAAAAAATAACAAATGATTTACAAGTTAGTATTAAAACATTGACACAGAATATAAAAAAATGGTATAAAAATTGATGTAGAGGCGGACGACTCGGTCCGCCCGATACCATAAAGGAATACTAAAATAGAAGAATAAAAGGAGAAAACAAAAGATGAATAAAATGCTTGAAAGCGTTGATACTGTACACACACACACACACAAAACACATTTTACAAAAGAACTAAAAAAGGCAAAGAAAAATGCCTTTATAAATAATATCTACAAAACAGACCAATTATTGATATAATGGTCTGATTTTTGTATTTAAAATTGTAATTTGTGTGATTATCTTAGAGTTAAATAAATCAATTAAACTTCTTCAAAAATCTAATTCGAGATAATTTTCGCAGAAGTTCTAAAAAATTTTATGGCACCCTTTCA
>CAJKDR010000089.1 GCA_905198755.1 uncultured Clostridiaceae bacterium | reverse complement strand
ATGCCTTGCAGAAGGAAGGTTTTCTGTCTGTCAAGTTCTACAATCCCGATGGTGCCAAGTTCAATTAATGACATTTCTGGATTATTTATTCTTACTTCTGCAATCTCTTTTAATGTTTCTGGTAGTTCATTGAATTTTCCTGCTTTTTTTATTTTGTTTATGTCTTCTATTTGTTTTACAGAAGCATTTATTGTTTTATTTAAATTTGCTGTTTCACAATTTACAAGTCTATTTATATCATTTCTTGTTTCTTTTATTACTCTTACTTCTTCAAATTTTATTACACTTTTGTTTGCACCAACTAGTGCTAAAAATTCTGATATTTCTTCTCCGTCTTTTAAGTAAAGCATATAGTCTTTTTCTTTTTTTATTATTTTTGCATGAATATTAAAGTTATTTAGTAATGTTTGCATTTCTTCTGCTTTTGCTTTTTCTTTAAACATTATTTGGAGATGGTACTTTTTATTTGGGTCATTCATTGAACCAGATTTAATAAAGGCTTCTCTTATATAAAGCCTTGCTAATTGCTCATCTTGTTTCATATTACTACCTAAATCCCACATTTTTAGTTCTAATAGTTCATCTTTTATATCACTCGAAAAAGACATTCTCTCCTCCTTCTACAGCAATTTATTTACAAATTACATATTATAATTCTATCGTTTCCCGCTAAATCTCTCTTATTGTAAATGTTCATATATTTTTCATTTTCTTTTATTAAATTTATTACTTCTTCTTTTTGGTCATATCCTATTTCTAATGCTAATATTCCATTCTTTTTTAAATGCTTATAAGCTGTTTGTATTATTATTTTATAAAAATCTAGTCCATCATCTCCACCATCTAACGCTATTAATGGTTCATTTTGTACTTCTTTTTCTAATGTTTTTATTATCTTACTTTTTATATATGGCGGATTTGATATTATTACATCATACTTTTCTTCTATATTTTGAAACATATCTGATTTTATAAATTTGCATTTATCTAACACTTCATTTGTTTTTGCATTTTTCTTTGCTACCATTAATGCATTTCCTGATATATCTGACATTGTTACATTTACATTAGTTACATTTTTAGCAATTGATACTCCTATTGCTCCGCTTCCTGTACAAATATCTAACACATTTATTTTATCTTTTAATTTTTCTATCTTTTTTAATACTTCTTCTACTAATATTTCTGTATCTGGTTGTGGTATCAAAACATTCTCATCTACATAAAAATCTAAACCCATAAATTCTTGCTTATTAGTTATATATTGCAATGGTTTTCCGCTTTTTAAATCTTCTATTCCTTCTTTATACTTATTTTCTGTTTGTTTACTAACTTCTTTTTCACTATTTATTAGTAAGTAACTGCTATCCACATTCAATATATTTTTTAATAGAATTTTTGATAATTTATATGGTTCTTCTTTTTTTATTAAATTATTTTTTCCATACTCTAATAGCTCTTTTATTTTCATAGTGCTATTTTATCATGAAAACACACAAAAAACAAGGGCAGACATTGCCGTCTACCCTTAGATATTAATTACATATTACTTTTATTTTTACTTTTTCTTTATTTCTTTACTCTTTTTGAGCTTAGATTTAAGAGTTTAAACTTATTTTAACGACTGGACGCACAGCAAACTCATAAACACTAGGAACAGCATAGCCACTCGAATGAGCATAGAACAAATAGTAACCGTTGAATCTACCATCTGGATCCACCGTAACCACAAAGAAGTTGATCTCATCAGAAACAGCAACAACATAGCGCGAAGCAAGCCAATATTCATTTTCTGTTGAAGCTACTCCTAATGCACTCATTCTTACAAGATCTTGCTCACAATTATTTTCTCCCACTTCAGCTATTCCATTTACTGTTACTTTTGTACCATTTCCTAATGAACAATTCCAATTTTTTATTGTTTCTGATGTGTATTTTGTTGTATTCCTATAATTTGGATTACTTGGATTGCTTCCTACACTTCTTACTGATATTTTATTTGGATTTGTAACTAAACTTGATGCATAATTATTTAATCTTTCTATTGCATGATTATATGAATATACTGCCTTTTCCCAATCATTACTTCCTTGTGCTTCTGTATCCTCTTCTCCTAATTTTAATTTTCCTATTGCTTCTGGACTTAATATCTCTGCTATTTTTGCTGTTTCATCTTTGTATAATACTATCCAATCTTTTTCATTTTCTTTTGTTCCATCATAACTATATTTTATTGTTTCTACGTTTTCTGGAATATCATATACTTTTGTTACTCTTTTGGTTGTACTTGCCAAAAGATCATGATTATTAAAACCTGTTTGTACTCTATATACCTTATTATTATATTTTAAATAATAAGCTACATCCATTGTTTCTCCTCCAGTAACATAAGGCGCAAAATTTAAAAATGTCACATCTTTTCCATTTAATTGCTTGAAAATCATATTATCCTTATCACTTATCAAATTCCCCATTACTTGTCCTTGCAAATTATCTCCTAAAGCATATTTTTCCATTGCTATATCATCTTCTGTTTTTTCTTCTTTTGTTGGTCCTGTTATTTTTCCTTTGTTATTTATTGTATACACATTCCCTGTTGTTTCAGAAAATGTTACTTTCCATCCTTCTGAGGTTTGTTCTGTTGTCGCATCTTTTACTGTTAATGATGCTGGTTTATTGTTTGCTAAGTCTATTTGATATTCACTATATCCTATTGCTATTGCTTCTTTTTCTGCTCCTATTGTATGTGTGTCTGTTGCATCTTTTGCTTTTTTTATTAGCCCTCCATCTATTACTATTTTTATACTTACCATTGCTAGTATTAGTAATACTATTATTGTTATTACAAGTGCCACAAGAGTAATTCCTTTGTTATTTTTTAATTTTTCTTTCATATTTTTCTTCCTTTCTTTTTTATTTAAAATACAAAAAACAGACCATTATATTAATAATTGGTCTGTTTTATAGATATCTTTTATAAAGGCAATTGTTTTTGTCTTTTTTATTATTTTTTTTAGAATTGTATTTTTTTGTGTGTACAGTATCAACGCTTTCAAGCATTTTATTTATCATTTGTATTTCTCCTTTTATTTATTTGGGTATTCCTTTTTGGTATCGGGCGGACAAGGTCGTCCGCCCCTACATTTGCTCGTTACAATTACAGCGTACACAGTATGGTGGTCCGCCACTACATAAATATATATCATTTTCATTATTCTTGTCAACATTTTAAGTTTTTCATGTGCCATTATTATTATTTCTTATCTTTTATTTTTTGTTATTTTTTAGAAACTTCTTGAGCTTCCACCTCCTCCAGAAGAACCGCCTCCTCCAGAGGAACCGCCTCCTCCAAAAGAGCTTCCTCCAGTCGAAAATCCTCCAGAAGATCCTCCTCCATAGAAACCTCCTCCGTTGCCATATCCTCTTTTACCAGAAAACATAAACATTCCAGAAATAAACCATATTAAATTAAATACTTCCATAAAGCCTATTAATAAAATTCTTCCTATAGTTTCAGATTCACTACTTGACACCGTTACTTCTTTAAAAAGATTTAAATATATTATAAGTAATACAAGAAAGTATATAACAGAAATCACCCTTAATTTTTTCTTTTTTATAATTTTATTCTTTTCTAGAAATCCAAATATTGCTCCAATAACTGCCGAAGTAACAGGTATCATAAACTCATTTATAGATGAATCTTTACCATCTTCTTGAGTATATCTTGTAGCAATTGCTGTTTGTGCTCCAACTTCAACATTATATTCATTTGCAACAATCTCTAAAAAAGCACTAAAACCATTTTTTATTCCATCATTCCAATCATTCTTTTTTAAATAGGGTATAATATATTCGTCTTGAATTCTTCCTGTTTTTGCATCTGGTAGAATTCCTTCCAAACCATATCCAACCTCAACTCTAAATTGTCTTTCTTCTAATGCTAGCAATAGTAAAATCCCATTGTTTTTTGTTTTGTCTCCAATTCCAAAATTTCTAAATAATTCAGTGGCATAATCTTCTAAAGAACTGCCTTCTAAACTTGGAATCGTAACTACAACTATTTGAGCTCCTGTCTGGCTATATAAACTTTTATTTGCATTTATAATATACTCTTCAGTTTCCTTATCAAGTAAATTTGCATAATCATTAACATAAAAATCTGGTGTAGGACTTACTACAGCCAACGAACTTATAGTACATATATTTATCATTATAAAAAGTAT
>CAJKDR010000088.1 GCA_905198755.1 uncultured Clostridiaceae bacterium | reverse complement strand
TAAAAGATAATACTATAAATATAAAAAATAATAAAACATTAAGAAAAATGATAATGACATCAATTAATAATTATGGAGTTTCTGTGATAGGAGGAAAACTAAATAAGAATTTAGTAGAAATAGAAAAAACAACAAAAGAAGATAAAATAGAAATAGTTATAAATTATACAGTAAAGATTATTTTAGATTATTCAGAAACAAACAATAATAATACAAATGCAGAAGAAACAGAAGAAAACAATAACAGCAATGTCTCTAATAAAAAAGATAAAAAAGATAATAAAGCAACAGAGAATAATAAAAGTGAAAATAAAACAGAAGATAACACTTTTACAATGACAGAAGATTAGTGAAAAAGTGAAAATGAGAAATGTTTAACATTTCTCATTTCTTATATCTAAAGACTTGTAAATATTGAAAAAACATTGTAAAATAGTTATATTAATGTAAAGAAGAGGGAAAAGTACATGTATTTAATAGTTGGTTTAGGAAACCCAGAAGAGGAATATGCCAGAACAAGACATAATATGGGATTTGATGTTATAAATAAGTTGTCTAGCAATATTAATATAAAAGTAAATAAAAATAAATTTAATAGTATATATGGAAGTGGAAGTATAGGTGGAGAGAAGGTTATCCTAATAAAACCACAAACTTTTATGAACCTAAGTGGAACAGCTATAAGAGATTTTAAAAATTTTTATAAAGTAGATTCTAAAAATATCATTGTTATTTATGATGATTTAGATATTAATCCAGGAATAATTAAAATAAGGAAAAAAGGCGGACCAGGAACACATAATGGAATGAAATCTGTTGTGCATGAATTACAAACGGAAGAATTCCCAAGAATTAGAATAGGGATAGGAAATCCAGAATATAAAAATGATTTACTAAACTATATACTAACGCGAATACCAGATGAAGATTATAAAATTTTAGAAACAGCAATATCAAATGCAGCTAACAGTATAGAATGTATAATCAAAAATGGAATTGATACAGCAATGAATAAATACAATTAATAGAGAGGACAATTAAATGAAAGAAATACTAATAAATAAAGAAGCTAAAAAGAAAGATATATTATTATTAGAAGATGGGGAATTAAAAGAAAAATATACTGAATCTGATAATACAAATAGAATAGAAGGAAATATGTATGTTGGACAAGTAAAAGACGTATTGCAAGGAATGCAAGCTGCTTTTGTGGATATTGGACTTAAGAAAAACACATTCATACATTTAAAAGATATATTGCCTAAAATAGATGTAGCAAAAGAAAAAGAAGACTTTACAAAAGAAAATGTAAAGAAGATATTGAAGCCAGGTATGCCAATATTAGTTCAAGTAAAAAAAGATTTCACAAATTCTAAAGGAGCAAAAGTTTCTACACATTTGAGCATCAATAGTAGATATATAATTTTTATGCCAAATACAGAAATAGTAACAATCTCTAAGAAAATAGAAGATAAAAACGAAAAAGAAAGACTAATATCAATAGTAAAAAAACATTTACCACAAAATTGTGGAGCTATTGTAAGGACATCTGCTCAAAATAAAGAAGAGGAAAAAATAAAAACAGATATAGAAGTAGCTTCTAAAAAATGGGATGAAATAAAAAAGGCATATGCTAAAACCGTAGAAAGTAATAAATACCCAAGAATATTGTATAAATCACATGGAGTAATAAAAAAATTATTGCTAGATTTAATCGATAAAGATTTAGAAAAAATAATACTAAATAATCAAGAAGACTATGATTATATAACTAAAGTTGTAACTGAATTTAAAGCTGATAACATAAAGGTGGAATTAAAAGAAGGAGAAAATCTAATTGAAAATACTCCAGATTTGCAAAAACAAATAGAAAGAGCAGAAAATAGAAGAGTATGGCTTAAATGTGGAGGGTTTATAGCAATTGATAAAACAGAAGCATTAACAGCTATAGATGTAAACTCTGGCAAATATATAGGAAAAGATAATGCTGAAGCAACAATATTTAAAGTAAACAAGCAAGCAAGTATAGAAATTGCAAAGCAATTAAGATTAAGAGATATTGGCGGAATAGTAATAATAGACTATATAGATATGCAAGAAGAGGAAGATAAAGAAAAAATTATAAACATATTAACAGAAGAATTAAATAAAGATAGAAGTAAAACACAAGTAGTTGGATTTTCTAAGTTGAACTTATTAGAAATGACGAGAAAACATATTTGTGGATAGAAAAAAATAAAACCTGTGGACATTAATCCACAGGTTTTTCTAGTATTTTTTTTATTTCTTCGTGTCGTTTTATCTTTTGAGTAGTTGTTTTTATCATAGGTTTATCTGTTACAATTAAATGCTTTATATATTTATATTTTGGCATTGTTTTATTTATTGCTTTTATATCTTTCCAAATTATATCATGATATTCATCTTCGGTTGCATCTGGAAACATTTCCTTCATAATATCTTTGTTGTATACAATTTTTACAGCAACAATAATATCTTCATCTTTAGGTCTTGCATATATCATATTCTCTACAACATAAGGTAGTTTTGAAATTAAGATTTCTATTTCTTCCGGAAATACATTTTTTCCGTTTTTTAAGACAATAACATTTTTCTTTCTTCCAGAAATAAATAAATATCCATCTTTATCATAATAACCTAAATCGCCAGTGTGAAACCATCCATCTTTTAAAGCTTCATTGGTAGCCTCTTCGTTTTTGTAATAACCAAGCATAACACAAGGACCTTTTGCACAAACTTCTCCTAAACCATTCTCATCTGGATTTTCTATTTTAATTTGCATTCCTGGCATAGGAAATGCAACAGAACCAGGTCTTTTATATTTATCATTTTCAGCAGATAAAACAGGAGAAGTCTCTGTTAATCCATAACCATTAAGCATATTTATACCAATACTACTTAATCCGATTACTGTATTTCTATCAATAGGAGCAGCACCATACACTACTACTCTTAAATGTCCACCTAATTGATTTAAAACTGATTTAAATAAAATGCGTCTAATATCAATTTTAAATTTAAGCAAAAAGTTTGAAATTTTTATCATTCTATTAAATAATTCAGTTTTTCCTTGTTTTTCAATTCCTTGTAGTATTTTTTTATACATTGTTTCTAAAAGAACAGGAACAGTAACAAAACCTGTTATTTGATATTCTTTTAGGTTGTTTACAATATGGCGTAAACCATCACAAAATGCTATTGTTATACCACAATATAAGCCATATAAAAAAGTAGTTGTAGACTCATAAGTATGGTGTAGTGGCAAGAAAGACAAGAAAGTATCTTTGTCAGTAACTTTAGCCATACATGCAAGTGAATATACATTTGAACAAATATTGTAATGTGATAACATTACTATTTTAGCTAGAGATGTAGTACCAGAAGTAAATAACATTACAGACATTTTTTTATTATCTATTTCAGCATTTATATGTGAATAGTCACCATTTTCTATAAGCTCTTTACCTCTATTTAATAGTTTCTTGTATGATAAAATAAATTCATCATTATCTTCAGTGTCCATGCATATATAAGTTTTTAAATTACTAGAATTAGATTCTTTTATTTTATGAAAAGTATCTATATATTTTTTATCGAAAATAACAGCATCTGCTTCACTTCTTACAACGGAATCAATAAGTTCATTCTCAGGTAATGATTTATCAAGTGGGACTACAACCATATTTCCAGTTGTAATAGCTAAATAACTTACACACCATTCATATCTGTTTGGAGATATAACAATGATTCTTTTATCCCTTAATCCTAAATCAAAAAGAGCGGTTCCAAGACGATCTATATCTTTTTTGAATTTTGAATAAGTTATAGTAATAACATTTGTATCTTTAGGATTTAATTTATACTTAAAAGCTATATGATTAGGATATAGCTTAACAGAACGATTTATTAATTCCTTGAAATTGTTTACCTTTTCAGGATTATAAAGTTTTTCTCTTGATTTTTTCTTCATAATATCCTCCTAACCAATTATATGTATTTTATAATAATTGTAAAAAAATAGCAACCTAAACTAAGAATAAATTAAATAAAATTTTATAAAATAGTAAAAAAACTAAAAGGATGTGCTTATTTGAAACAATTGATATATAAAATTTTAGAAAAAGAAAAATTTAAGTATGTAAATAAAGTTTTTCTATGTATTGGAACAACAGAATGTATAGGTGATTCTATAGGGCCAAGAGTAGGAGAAATA
>CAJKDR010000087.1 GCA_905198755.1 uncultured Clostridiaceae bacterium | reverse complement strand
CAATAATAAATATAACACAAATAATAATTATATAAATACAATGGAGATGAAATAATGAAAATTTCAACAAAGGGTAGATATGCTCTAAGAATAATGATAGATTTAGCACTAAATAAAAATGATAAATTTACATCATTAAGAGATATAGCAACAAGACAAGAAGTATCAATAAAATATTTAGAACAAATAATAGCAATGTTAAATAAAGCAGGTTTTTTAGAAGTTGCTAGGGGAAATAATGGCGGTTATAAATTAGCCAAACCAGCAGATGAATACAAAATAGGTGATATACTACGAGCTACAGAAGGAGAATTGACTCCAATAGCATGTATACATGGTGAAGAATGTACAAAAAAAGAAAATTGTAAAACATTTGAGTTTTGGCATGGATTAGATACAATAGTAAATGAGTATGTAAATAGTAAAACATTAGAGGACTTAATAAAATAGACATTATGGAGGAAAAATAATGGAAAATGTATATTTTGATAATAGTGCTACAACAAGAATAGATGAAGAAGTGCTAAGAGAAATTATGCCGTTTTTTAAAGAAAATTATGGAAATGCATCATCAATATATAAATTAGGTAGAACCAGCAAAAAAGCAATAGAAGAGTCAAGGGAAAAAATAGCAAAAGCAATAAATGCAAATCCTGAAGATATTTATTTTACAGCAGGAGGAAGTGAATCTGATAATACAATAATAAAAGGAATTGCACATTTTAATAAAAATAAAGGTAATCATATAGTTACATCAAAAATAGAGCATCCAGCAGTTTTAGAAACATGTAAACAATTAGAACAAGAAGGCTTTGAAGTAACATATATAAATGTAAATAATAACGGCATAATAGATTTAGAGGAGCTTAAAAAATCAATAACAGAAAATACAATATTAATATCTATTATGTTTGCAAATAATGAAATAGGCACAATACAACCAATTAAAGAAATTGGAGAAATAGCAAGAAAACATAAAATAGTATTTCATACAGATGCCGTACAAGCTATTGGAAGTGTGCCAATTGATGTAAAAAAATTAAACATAGATAGTTTATCTATGTCTGCACACAAATTTTATGGCCCAAAAGGGATAGGTGCTCTGTATGTTAAAAATGGTATAAAATTTAGAAAATTGATAGCTGGAGGACATCAGGAAAAGGACAAAAGAGCAGGTACTGAAAATGTTGCAGGAATAGTTGGAATGGGAAAAGCAATTGAAATTGCTACAAATAATATTGCAGGCCATAATGAAAAAATACAGAAATTAAGAGACTACTATATATCAGAAATTAAAGAAAAAATACCAAATATAAAAATTAATGGTGATCTAGAAAAAAGATTACCAGGAAATGCCAATATATCTTTTGAATCAATAAAAGGAGATAGTCTATTATTCAATTTAGATTTAAAGGGAATATGTGCCTCTAGTGGAAGTGCTTGTAGCTCAGGATCTATAGATCCATCACATGTACTTAAAGCAATAAAGGCACCAGAAAATTTTTTAAATAATAGTTTAAGAATCTCGATTGGAAAATATAATACAAAAGAAGAAGTTGATTATTTGATAAAAAATTTAATAGAGGTAGTTAATAGATTAAGAGAGATATAACTAAAAAATTAATTATAAAGCTAAAAAGAAAGTTTTGAAATTGATATTCCAGAACTTTCTTTTTTGTATAAAAAAAGAAAAAATAGGAAAAAATAAGCAAAAACTATAATCATAGGAAGTGAAAATTTTGAAAGATAAAAAGTATTTGAATATTAAAGGTGCTTTATTAGAAAAAGAACAATTAGAAAAATACTTAGAGAAAATAGCCTCAGAACACAATTTGCAAAAGAAGTCAGAAAAGAATACTTATCCAATTTATAGAGTAGAAGAAAATTTTGAATATATAACAAAAACATATGACTTACTAAATAAAAATTTAAAAGAAAAGATTAATGTGCATCCAGCAGGAGAATGGCTTTTAGATAATTACTACATTATAGAGCAAACTTATAAAACAATAAAGAAAAATCTATCTATAAAAAAATATACTAACTTTGTGGGAATATCAAGTGGAATATATAAAGGTTTTGCAAGAATATATGTGTTAGCATCGGAGATAGTAGCATATACAGATGGAAAGATAGAAATTAATGAATTAAAAGATTTATTAAAAGCATATCAAAATAAAAAGACATTAACAATGGAAGAAATTTGGAATATAAATATATTCTTTGATATTGCATTAATAGAAAAAATAAGAAACATTTGTGAAAGAATATATTATTCACAAATGCAAAAATATAGAGTAGAAAGTATAATCGAAAGATTAGTAGATAATATCGATAATAGTAACAGAAAATTTAAAGAAAAAATTGATGATGAAAATATAGAACAATTTTCATCTAAAGAAACATTTATAGAATATTTATCATATAGATTAAGATTATATGGGAAAAAAGGGTTACCATATATAAAGATATTAGAAGATGAAGTAGCAAAAACAGGAAATTCAATATCTGAAATTATAAAAAAAGAACATTTTGATGTTGCATTAAAAAAAGTATATATAGGTAATTGCATAAAAAGTATAAAAGATTTACAAAGGATAAACTTTACAGAAATATTTGAAGAAATAAATGGAGTAGAAATACTATTAAAAAAAGATCCAGTAAATGTATATTCAAAAATGGACCATAAAACAAAAGATTATTACAGAAATATAATAAAAGAATTATCAGAAAAAACTAAAATATCAGAAATATATATAACGAATCAAATATTAGAATTGGCTAAAAAAAATAATAATATAGAGGATAAAAAATATAATCCAAAAAAAGCACATGTTGGATATTATTTAATAGACGATGGAAAAGAAGAATTAGAAAATAAATTAGGTATAAAAAAAGAAAATAAAATAAATAAGAAAAATGTGTATATATCAAGTATTGTGCTTTTAACAAGCATAATTGATTTTACGATTTCTATGTGTATTTTAAAGAAAATAAATTTATTATTTGCAATAATTGGCTTGATAATATTATATATACCAATAAGTGAAATTGTTTTAAAAATTGTTCAATATGTATCAAGTAAAACAATAAAGCCAAAATTAATACCAAAATTATATTTTCAAAAGGATATACCAGAACAATATAGTACAATGGTGGTTATTCCAACAATATTAGATTCAAGAAAAAAAGTAGAAGAAATGTTTAACGATTTGGAAGTATATTATTTGGCAAATAAATCAAGAAATATATATTTTACATTATTAGGAGATTGTACCTCATCAAATAAACAAGCAGAAGACTTTGATAAAGAAATAATAGAAACCGGTAAAAAATTAATAAAAGAATTAAATGAAAAATATAAAGAAAAAGATTTTCAAAAGTTTAATTTTATATACAGAAAAAGAACATGGAATGCAAAGGAAAATTGCTATCTAGGTTGGGAAAGAAAAAGAGGAATATTATCACAGTTTAATGATTTTTTATTAGGAAATATAAACAATACTTTTTTGTATAATTCATTAGAAGGAAAAGAAATACCAAACATAAAATATATAATAACATTAGATGCAGATACAAAACTAGTTTTAAATTCAGCAAAAGAATTAATAGGTGCGATGGCACATATTTTAAATACACCAGAAATTGATAAAAAAAGAAATATTGTAAAAAAAGGATATGGAATAATACAACCAAGAATAGGAATAGATATAGAATCGAGTAATAAAACATTATTCACAAAAATATTTGCTGGAAATGGAGGCGTAGATTTTTATAGTAATGCAATATCAGATTTGTATCAGGATAATTTTGGGGAAGGAATATTTACAGGAAAAGGAATCTATGACTTAGAAACATTTAATAAAATTTTAAAAGATGCTATACCAGAAAATACAGTTCTTAGTCATGACTTATTAGAAGGATTATATTTGAAATGCGGATTAGCAACAGATATATTTTTATTTGATTCATATCCAACTAGCTACAATAATTACATGTCAAGGCAAAATAGATGGATTAGGGGAGACTGGCAGATAATTCATTGGCTAAGAAAAAGTGTAAAAAATAAAAATAACAATAAGATAAAAAATCCACTAGGAGAATTAGACCAATATAAAATACTAGATAATTTGAGAAGAAGTTTATTAGAAGCAACTCAGTTATTAGGATTAATTTTAATAGTGTGGTCACAATTGTTATTCAAAAAATATGTTGGTTTATGGTTGATAATTGGAAGCATATTTATAGATTTTATT
>CAJKDR010000086.1 GCA_905198755.1 uncultured Clostridiaceae bacterium | reverse complement strand
CTGTTTCAAACATTAAAACTGACATTAATGCCATTCCTGCTGTTTCTGTTCTTAAAATTCTTTTTCCAAGAGTTATAATATTAACAAGTGAATTTTGTTTAGCTTGTTCTATTTCTATATCATCAAAACCGCCTTCTGGTCCTATTAAAACTGCTACCTTATTTTCTTTTGTTTTATCAAGTTTTGATAAAGCTTTTTTTAATGTTAATTTTTCTTCTTTTTCATAAGCTAGTAATACTATATCATAATCTTTTAAATAATTAAATATATTTTTATAATTTATTACATCATTTATTTTTAGAATCTCATCTCTGCCTGATTGTTTTGCAGCAACTTCCGCAATTTTGTTCCATCTAACCATCTTTTTTTGTTTATCTTTTTCTTGTAATTTAACTACGGTTCTTTTCATTGCCACTGGTGTTAGTTCTTTTACTCCTATTTCAGTCAGTTTTTCTATTATGAATTCCAGTTTATCTCCTTTGGGTAACCCTTGAAACACATGTATTGGTGTTTTTGCCTCTACATTGCTTTTCTCTTCATCTATTATTTGTGTAATTACATATTCATTATCAATATTAGATATTCTGCAATTATAATTAACATGTTCATCTTTATCACATATTTTTATTTTATCATTAATACTCAATCTTAATACATTTTTTATATGATTAACATCATTACCAATAATTTTTATTTCATTATTATTTATTTGTTCTGAATTCACAAAAAATTTAGGCATATTATTTCTCCATTTATTTAAAAATAGAGCGCAATTACAGCGCCCATAATATTATTATTTTATAAATCTACGCTCTAGGATGAGCCTTACGATAAATATTTTTAATGCTATCATCTTGGAATTGCATATACACTTGTGTTGAAGATATATCTGAATGACCAAGCATTGTTTGTATTGATTTTAAATCTGCACCATTTTGTAATAAATGTGTTGCAAATGAGTGTCTTAAAACATGTGGTGTTATATCTTTTGTTATATGTGCTTGTTCTTTATAGTATTTTACTATTTTCCAGAATCCTTGTCTTGTTAGTCTTCTTCCATTTATATTTACAAATAAAGCTTTTTCTTCGTCATCTCTTACTAAAATTGGTCTTGCATCTTCAATATATTCTTTTAATGCTTTTAAAGATAATGAACCTAGTGGAATTGTTCTTTGCTTTGTACCTGTTTTACATACTACTGTAGCAGCATCTATATTTACATCTTCTACATTTAAAGAAATCATTTCTGTAACTCTCATACCTGTCGCATAAGCAAACTCTAACATTGCCTTATCCCTTGTTCCTTTTAAATCAACATCTTTTGGTTGTTCTAAAAGTAATTCTACTTCTTGTGAAGATAAGATGCATGGTGCATGTTTTTCAACTTTTGGAGCTTGAACTCCTTCAGTTGGATTTATTTTAACTTTTTTTACTCTTGTTTCATATTGATAAAAAGATCTAATTGATGCTAAGCTTCTAGATATACTAGATGTTTTTTTACCAATTCCTTGTAGATGGTTTAAATATTCTTTTATATCTTCATCAGTAATTTTTGCATAATTTAATTTTTCTTCATTTAAATAACTTTCAAATTGAAGTATATCTCTTTCGTAAGATTGTAAAGTATTTTTTGATACTTTCTTCTCATTTTCTAAAAATTCTAAAAAGTTTTTGATTTGTTTTTCCATATCTGTTCCTCCAATTTATTTTTATAAAGTTTATAAAAGAATTTACATAAACCATATAAGTTATATCAAATAAAATTTAAATTGTAAATAGGTTTTTTCGATTTTTTTAGATTTTTATATATTTAACTATAAATTTAGCTAAATTTGTAGAAATATATACTTCTATAACTGTTGATATTACAAGTAATAATAACATTAATACACAAAACATTGTGTGCCTAAAAAACTCTGTTTTTATATTTGATTTTTCTCTATTTTTTATTATAGATTTGTATAATTTCATTCCACTAACACATGTTGCCAGAAGTACTGGAATAAATATTATGTTATGCAATAACAAACTTGAAATTCCAAACATCATGCCGTATTTCATTCCTAATGTTGTTATTATGCTACTAATCGTATAGCCTAAAACAAATCCTCTAAAGCCTAAAGTTCCATATACTATTGGTATACCTATTATTGTTGAAGATGAAATCCAAATTATTAATATTAATATAAAATTAGATAACATTGACTCTCTTAGCAAATTCATATAATCTATATTTTCTACTGTTTGCATATTACTTACTAATGATTTTATATATTCATTAATTTTAGTAAACCTGTCATCATCAATATTATTTATAAACATAGTTCCAATTATTAATCCTATTAAAAATATTAGAATTGAAATCAAATAGTCTTTTTTATTGTTGATTATATGGTTTGTTATTATAATTCCTATTTTTGATTTTCTTTCTCTATTTCTTCTAAATAATTTTCTCATATTACCTCCAGCTTTTATACATAATGTCTATGCAATAAAAAAATTATTTAGAACTTATTAAAACATAAAAAGCGGAATAAATTCCGCTTTTTTCTATTTACGCTCTTAATTTATTGTCCATCCATCATTGCTATTTCCACTTAATTGGATATCAGATTTTAAAGTAACTACAGGACGCACATAATAATAACCTGTAGCTTCGCCTCCATTATATGAATAAATGCCATTGTATTCTGGTTCATAAGGAACTACATAACATACATAAAAAATAGTCATCCAACTTTCGTGTTTAATACATCTAGATGCAAGCCATTGTTTCTTATTATTAGTTCCTGTTCCTTTTAATATTATGTCTGACATCTTTTTTCCATCACTCGTTTTTTGTCTTATTTCTTCTGATATATCATAATGATAATAATTACTTTCTAATTTTCTACCTGTATCATTTCTGTTATTTGCACTTATTGTTTCTGTTTCTCCTGGAGCTCTTAGGTTTTGCCAACTTTGTTCTTTTATGTTTTTCCAATCTTGTATTATTGTTCCTTCTTTATTGGTTATTTTATATTGCATATAATCTCCACTTGTTGGAAATCTATATGTGTATATATCTCCATATCCATCATATGTTGTTGGGTCATAATTTGCTAATTTATTTATATCATCTACATTTAAACTTCTTGCTCCTGTTGCATGTTTTCCTTTTCCATATAATTCATTACACATATTATTTAGTACTTCTTCTGCATTTAAGTATCCTTTTTCACCTTTTAGATACACACTACTATTTGTTGAATTATCACTTATTAATTCTAATTCTCCTTTTGTATTTATTCCTAATACTCTCCAACCTAAATTTTCTGTTTTGAATGTTTGATTATCTGTATGTCCACTTTTAATTGCTGTTACTATTGTACTATAATCTTTTCCTTCGTCATAATTTACTTTGTCTCCTACTTTTACTGTAACATCTCCTTTTGTAAATGTATCATCTCCATTATCTGTCCATCCTACGGTTGTTGTTGAACCATTTCCTTGTTTTGTTAATGTTATTGTTCCGTCTTTTTTTAGTTCATATTCATTATTGGTTTTTGTAAATGTTACACTCCAACCTTCACCTTTTGAAGTTACTTTTGGTTCTCCTTCTATTTTTGGTTGTGTTACGTTTTCTTTATTGGCTAGTGCCATTTGATATGCTGCATAACCTGTTGTTATTGCTTCTTTTTCTGCTTCTATTGTATGTGTGTCTGTTGCTTTTGATGCTCTTGTTATTAGCCCTCCATCCATTACTATTTTTATGCTTACCATCGCTAATATTAATAATACTATTATTGTTATTACAAGCGCTACTAATGTGATTCCTTCTTGTTTTTTCATTTGTTTTCCTCCTTGTACGGACGTTTTCCCTATATTATTTTCTTCTTTTATGAATTATATATTCATTTTATCTAATTTTCGTATTGATTATATAGTTTTTTTAGACCTGTGTCAATAATATTGTTTTGCTTTTTTAGTAAAATTATTTATATAAAAAAATGCCCCGCCTTAGCCGTAATTACTAGAGATTTTATAGGACCTGTACTCACACAGGTGGGTGCTTACCTAAATGCTTGTGGGTTTCTTATATAAATATAAGCATACACGCCACATTTAGAGGTGGGCTCCCTTATCCAAAACTTGTAGGTTCTAAAATTCTGGTCTACACGCACTATGCAGGGATTTTTTATTATTATTTTTTTGTTATTCTTATTATAGCACATACTTATATTTTTTACAATAACAATTTTTGGTTTTTTTATATTATTTTATTGACTTAAAAACAATTTTGTTGTATTATTTTATCGAGGTGATAATTA
>CAJKDR010000085.1 GCA_905198755.1 uncultured Clostridiaceae bacterium | reverse complement strand
TTAATTCTTGATTTCAGCAATTCTATCATTCGCATAAAATATAAAGCATTTTTTCTTATACTGATCCACGCAAGTTCTTTTAAGCATATGTCCATATCCTTCACTTACAATATGTTTCACAACTTTAAGATTTCTTGTAACGATACTCTGTGGCTTTTATTCTGTATTGAGAATATCTTTGTCAAATGTTTCCAGCTTTTTTTCCAATGTCTTTAATCTGTATTCAACATTTTCAACTTTTCCGTTCATGTCTCTAATCATCTGATCGTATTCGCCAAGACGTACCTGAAAATTTGACACGGATTCCTTAGGAGCCGTTGTATCGCTTTTTTCACGGTATAACTGTCGCTGGATAACAACTATATCGCTCTTAATCTGATCAATTTCATCCTGTAGGTAAGAATCTGCCGCCTTCGCCGGAAGAGATGAAAAGAAAACAGCCGCATTTAACGCAAGAAAACAAAATTTTTTCATTATTTCCCTCAACAAAAAAACAAACCTGACATAAAATATAGGCTAAATAATTTAGAACTCAACAAAAAAAACGTATTCTTGCGAATACGTTTTTCAAAAAGCCTGTTTAAGTTAAATTATTTGCTTAATTCAACAACAGTTACACCACGGCGGCTCTTAGCATAAGCTTCTTCGGTGTCACCCGGGAAAGCATATTCTTTGCCGTAAGATACGGTGGCAATTCTTGAAGCGCAGATACCCTGCGATACCAGATACTGTTTAACGGCATCGGCACGACGTTCACCCAAAGCCAGGTTGTATTCGGCAGTACCTCTCTTGTCGCAGTAGCCCTGAATAACAACGTTAACTTTCGGATTTTTTTTCAGCCACGCAATCTGAGAATCCAAAGCCGAAACGGCTTCAGCAGACAAAGCAGAGCTGTCGAAAGCAAAATAAACTGTCGTGTTGGCATTTTCAGCAAATTCACGGGCAAGTTTAGACTGGCAATCGCTACCACCAAACCAACTACTTGTCGTAGAACAGCCTGATAATAAAACAACTGCACAAAGCAAGCTTAAAAGTTTTTTCATTTATTTTCTCCATTTTATTATATATTCAATATAATAAAATAAGATTGCATTTTTTGCAACCTTATTTTCCTTTTACTATTGATATTACCATTTTATTTTCATCAAATATTTCTTTCAATATTTTTTCTGCATATTCTTTTGTTACTTGTTTATGATTTTCTATATATTCAAAACTATTTATTCCTTTAAAGTAGTCTGCCATTAACATTCTTGCTACTCCGCTTATATCATTATATTCTGTTATATAGTCTCCATATATTTTTTTCTTTATTCTTTCAAATTGTTGTTTTTCCAATCCTTCTTTTTTTAATTTTTCTATTTCTTTTTTTAGTTCTTCCATTACTTTTTCCGGATTAACTGATTGTCCTGATATTGCTATATGCGCATATTGTTTTGAAAATTCATAGTCTAAATCTAATGGTGCCATTACTATTCCTGTTTCATATAGCTCTTTATATAATTTTGAACTTTTTCCTACTATTATGTTTAATAATATTTCTATTGCTATATGTTTTTTAACTTGCTCTGTTTCATTTTCCAATGTTTTATCTTTTATTGCTATTACAAATAATGGATTATTCACATCCATTACCGCTTCTATTTTTTCTTTATTTATTTCTTCTGGTTCTTCTGGATATATTCTTTTTATTTCACCTTTGTTCTCGTTTTTTACTATTCTATTTTTTATTTCTTGTATTAGTTTTTCTGGTTCAAAGTCTCCTGTAATTACCATTAACATGTTTGATGGTGTGTAAAATGTATTATAACAGTCATAAAGTGTTTCTTTTGTTATAGGTGTTATTGATTCTATGGTTCCTGCTATATCTAGTTTTACTGGATTATTGTGATATAAACATTCCATTGCATTCATGTATACTTTCCATGTTGGATAGTCATCATACATGTTTATTTCTTGACCTATTATTCCTTTCTCTTTCTCCACATTTTCGTCTGTGTAGTATGGATGTTGCACATAATCCATTAATTCATCTAATGCCTCATAAAAATTATCTGTACATTCAAATAAATATGTTGTGTAATCATTTGTTGTGTACGCATTTGCATCTACCCCTAAGCTCGAAAGTACATCCAAGCTATTTATTCCGTTTTCTTGTTCGAACATTTTATGTTCTAAAAAGTGTGCTACTCCATCTGGTATTTTTATTTCTTTATTGTTATCTGGATTTATAAAATGATTATCTATTGAGCCAAAGTTTACGCCACACATTGCATATTTTTTTTGAGTTGTTTTTCGTGGTAGTATCATTACTGTTAAACCATTTTCTAGTTTTTCAACATATAATTTTTCTTTTAATTTTATATTTTCTATAATTTGCATGATTTTCTCTCCTTTTTGGTATTTCCTTCAGGTAACGAGCGGACCGAGTCGTCCGCCTTTACATTCTCAAAATTGTTATTATTAATATTACCAATATATTTCTTAATTCTTCAAGAAATATATTGTATTTATTTGCATTCTATTAGCTAACTCCACAATTTGCTCTTTTGTTATGCTGTTTACTTTGTTTATATATTCTTCACTGTTCATTTTATATCCTGATAGTTCTTGTGAGAAATAGTATAGTAACTCTGTATCTTGTTCTTCTGGTATAAATTTTATTGTAGATACTATATTAACTTTTGCTTGTTTTATATCTTCTTCTGTAAATTTTCCTTTTTTCATATCTTCTATTTGTTCTTTTATTATTTTTAATGCTTTTTCATAATTATCTATCTCTATTCCACATTTTACAAATATGTTTCCCTTTTGCCTAATATATGATGATGACGCGGTATATGCTAATGAATTTTTTTCTCTTACATTTTGGAACATTTTTGAATTTGGTGTTCCTCCTAAAATTGCATTATATATTAATGCTGTGTATTTATCGTCTTCTTGTTCTTTTAGCACATCTAATCCTAATATTAGTTTTCCTTGTGTTACATCCATACTTTCACTTACTATTTCTTCTTGCTTTTCTTGTTTTATTCTATTTTCTTTGTTACTTTCTATATAATTTGGATTTCTTTCTTCTAAACTTACTATATTTTTATTTTCTATAACTTCATTTTTTACTTCTTCTGTAATATCGCCTGATATAAATATATCTATTTTACATTCATTTATAAGTTTTTTATATTGTTCATAAAGATTTTCTGCATTAATATTTTTTAAATCTTCTAGTTTACCATATTTATATAATGCATATGGCAAATTTTTATACATTTCTTCTATACATCTTTCTAATGCATATGTTGCTTTTGCATCTTTTCTTCCTTCTATTATTTGTTTTATATTGTTCTTTTCACTTTCAACATATGTTTCATCAAATTTATTATTATTTACTAGTGGATTAAATACCAAATCTAATAGTATATTTATAGATTCTTTTAATATATTCTCTCCATCTTCTGTATAACTATTGTTTATTGTTTCTAGATAAAATTTTAATACTTGATTGTCTCCTATTTTATCTACACCACAATCAAAAGATGCTCCATACATTTCTTCTAGTGTTTTACTTATTTCTTCTTGTGTTTTTAAATTATTACTGCCTCTTCTTAATATTGCTGGTATTAATGAATTTTTTGTTATTGTATTTTCATTTAGAGGTACAGTAAAAAAAACAGATAATAAGTTTGTTTTAAATTTATCTGTTTTTATTAAGTTTAGGTTTATTCCATTTTTTATTTTTATAACTTCCATAAATCTCTCCTTACAATTTTATCTTCGCCATTTTTTTATATTTTATTCTTATGTTTTTTGCATTTATATATTTTCATATTTTAAATTTATTGTCAATGATTTTCATGATTTTTTTATGTTTTCATACTTGTTAATTTTATTCATTATATATTTTAATATCTATAAATTAACAAAAAGATGCTGCAATTCTTACAACATCTTTTTTCTTCATTAAAATTTTCTTTTTCTAGCTGCCTCTGATTTTTTCTTTCTCTTTACACTAGGTTTTTCATAATGTTCTCTTTTTCTAACTTCTTGTAATACTCCATTTCTTGCACATTGTCTCTTGAATCTTTTAAGAGCATCTTCTATATTTCCATTATTAACTTTAATTTCTGACATTTGTTCCCCTCCTTCCAGTACTTTACTCAGTATGTGGGATTTTCTTTGTTTTTTCTCGTTAATTATTATACTCTAGTTTGATACGGCTTGTCAATACTAAGAAGGAAAAAAGCGGAATAAATTACTAACGGGCGGACACACATGAAACTGTTCGAGCTATGCTCGTTACAGTTACAGCGTAC
>CAJKDR010000084.1 GCA_905198755.1 uncultured Clostridiaceae bacterium | reverse complement strand
TTCTTGTGGCAACATTAGAAGAAGAAATAAAAAATAATAAGAAAGAAAATATAATAATTTATGTTGGAAATTTATCAAGAAATGGAATAACATCATCAATTAGAAATTTGCTTGGAAATATTGATCTGGATGAAAAAAATTATTATTTGACATTTTCAGCAAATAAAATTAAAAATAATGCGGAACAATTATTAACGTTTCCAGAAAAAGTAAAATATATTTCAACTGTTGGAAGAACAGATATGACAATATTTCAAAAAATAATAAGTATTTTATTTAGAAAAGAAATATGTCCAATTTTTATTTATAAAAAAGTAATGAAAAGTGTCTATAAAGATGAAATAAAGAGATTGTATGGAAACGCTAAAATAGATACAGTTATACAATTTTCTGGATATGAACATAAAAAAATAATTGTATATAGTTGCTTTGATTGTAAAAAAGTTATATATGTGCACAGTGATATGCTAAATGAAATAAAAACTAGACATAATCAAAATTATAAATCATTAAAAATAGCATATAGAGATTATGATAAAGTAGCAATTGTGAATGAAGATTTAAGAGAATCTACAGTAAAAATTAGTGGAAGAAAAGATAATATTTATGAAGCTAAAAATTTAATTATGTATAAAGAGGTTTTAGAAAAATCTAAATTACCAATTGAATATGATGAGTGCACAGAGGCAAATGTTACCCAAGAAGAATTATTGCAAATATTAGATTCTAATTCTAAAAAGATAATATCAATCGGGAGGTTTTCTCCAGAAAAAGGTCATATGAGATTAATAAATGCATTTAGAGAAAACTGGAAAAAAGATAATAGCATATATCTTATAATAATAGGTGGAGTAGGAAAAGATTATATAAAAACAATTGAATATGTTGAGACACTTGATTGCAAGGATAATATTATATTAATAAGATCGATATCTAATCCGTATCCAATATTAAACAAATGTGATTATTTTGTATTGTCATCATTCTATGAAGGATTTGGAATTGTTATTGCAGAAGCAGATATATTAGGAAAACCAGTAATATCAACTGATATAATAGGACCTAGAAAATTTATGAAAAACAATGGTGGATACTTAGTAGAAAACAGTGAAAAAGGTCTAACATTTGGAATTGAAAAGCTTTTAAAAAACGAAATAAAAGCAATGAATGCTGATTATGAAGAATATAACCAAGAAGCATTAAATGAATTTTATGATTTGATAAATAATTAAGAAGAGGAAGAAAAAATGATAAACACATTAATTAATATAATTAAAGAGCATATAGCATATAAAAAACAAATAGGAAAATTAGCAATGGCTGATTTAACAAAAACTTATAGAGGTGCAGCATTAGGTTGGATGTGGGCAATAATAAAGCCAACAGTTACAATTTTTGTATATTGGTTTGCTTTTTCCATAGGATTAAGAATGAGTAGTAATGTAAATGGATACCCTTATTTTTTATGGTTGATAGCAGGTGTCGTACCATGGTTTTATATGAGCGAAATGATAAGTGGAGGAACAGATGCAATAAGAAGATATGGATATTTGGTAACTAAAATGAAGTTCCCAGTTTCTACAATACCAACATTTGTTAATATTTCAAAGTTATTAGTACATTGTATCTTAGTATTTATAGTTATAGTAATATTTAGATTATTTCATCGTGCTTTAGATATTTATTATCTACAAATACCATTCTTTATGTTATTGACATTTGTTTTCTTTGAACTTTGGGGATTACTATCAGCACCATTAGGAGCAATAAGTAAAGATTATGCTAATCTTATAAAAGCATTTATAACTGCAGTATTTTGGCTTTCAGGAATTATGTGGAATCCAGAAACAATATCTAACGGAACATTAAAAAAATTTTTAATGATAAATCCTATAACATATTTAGTTAATGGATACAGAAATTGTTTTATAAACAAAGTATGGTTTTGGGAACAACCAAGAAGATTGTTATATTTTGTAGTTATATGTGCTGTAATGTTAGTTCTAGGGCTAATAATTTATAGAAAATTAAGAAAAGAAATACCAGATGTATTGTAATGGAGGAAAAAATGTCTAATACAGTGATAGAATTTAAAGATGTAAGTAAAATATATAAATTATATAAAAATGATAAAAAAAGATTTAAAGCTATATTCTTCAAGAATACGCCATGTAAGAAGAAAAAAGCAGTTGATAATGTTTCTTTTAAAATTAAGAGAGGAGAATCAGTAGCTTTATTTGGAAAGAATGGTGCTGGAAAATCAACAATACTAAAAATGATTACAGAGGTTGTATTTCCAACGTCTGGAGAAATAAACATAAATGGAAGAGTAAGTGCCCTACTAGAGCTAACTTCTGGATTTGATCCTGAATTTACAGGAAGAGAGAATATATATTTAAAAGGTCAAATTTTAGGCTTAGCAAATGAAGAAATCGAAAGGCTTGAACCTAGTATTATAGAATTTGCAGAATTAAGTGATTATATAGATCAACCTGTTAGAACATATTCTAGCGGTATGAAAGCAAGACTAGGATTTTCAATAAATGTTAATATAGAACCAGAAATATTAATAGTAGATGAAGCACTAAGTGTTGGTGACGAAGAATTTAGAAGAAAATGTATAAGAAAAATTAATCAATTACTAGAAAAAGATAATGTGACTTTATTATATGTTACACATGCTACAAGAACAGCAAAGGATTTTTGTAAAAGAGGCATGGTAATGCAAAAAGGAAAATTGATATATGATGGCGACATTGATGAAGCAATGAACATTTATAATGCTACTATAAAAGGTTAGGGGATAAAAGTGAATATATTAAAAAAATCAAAAAGTAAGTTAATTAAATATAATCAAGAGCATATTATAAAATTAATGAAAAAATTAGATGAAAAAGAAATAAAAGACATATCAGAACAAATAAATAAACTGAACTTTAAACAGGTAAATAAATTATATAAAGAACTTTCAAAAAAAGAACTAGAAGATTCAAAAAATATAGAGGAAATTGTAGCTTTAAACAAAGATAAATTATCTGAAAAAGAGTTAAAGCACTATACTGAATTGGGAGATAATATTTTAAAAAATAATAAATATGCTTTAGTTACAATGTCTGGTGGACAGGGAACAAGGCTAGGATATAATGGACCAAAAGGAACTTTTAAGATTGATGTAAAACCAGAATCAAAATATTTATTTGAAATATTAGCAGATAATTTAAAACAAATTAATGAAAAGTATAGCAATACAATTTCTTGGTATATAATGACTAGTTCAGAAAACAATGAAGACATAATAAAATTCTTTGATGAGCATAATTATTTTGAGTATCCAAAAGAATATATAAAATTTTTCAAACAAGACAATCTACCATTAATAACACCAGAAGGAAAATTGATTATAGGATCAAAAAAATTAATAAAAGAAGCTGCAAATGGAAATGGTGGAATCTTTAATTCTATGTATAAAAATGGAATTATAGATGATATGAAAAAGAAAAATATAAAATGGATATTTATTGGTTCAATAGATAATGTATTATTAAAACTAGCTGATACAACTTTAATAGGTTTAGCAGAAGATAGAAAAGTTGAAATAGCAACTAAATCTATTTTAAAAAATTCTCCAGAGGAAAAAGTAGGAGCAATATGTAAAAAAGATGGAAAAATAAAAGTAATAGAATATTCTGAAATGTCAGATGAATTAAAAAATATGAAAAATGAAGATGGAGAATTAAAATTTGGTGAATCACATATAATGTGCAATTTATTTAGTATTAAAGCTTTAAAAAAGCTTGCTAAAAAGAAATTACCTTACCATATAGCATTTAAAAAATCAGATTATTTAAATGATGAAGGAATTATTGTAAAATCTGATGCACCTAATGTATATAAATTTGAAACATTCATTTTTGATGCATGGATATATTTTAAAGACATAGCTGTTTTAAGAGGAAAAAGAGAAGAAGACTTTGCACCAGTTAAGAACAGGGAAGGAGTAGATAGTCCTGAAACAGCAGTAAAACTATATAATGAATATTATGAAAAAATAAATAAATAATCATTTAATTTATACATATGAAAAATAAAGGAGGAATTATTGTGAGTATTTTAGTAACAGGTGGAGCTGGATTTATTGGAAGCCATACAGTTGTTGAATTGTTAGAAAAAGGTGAAGATATAGTAATAGTAGACAACTTTGTCAACAGTAAACCAGAAGTATTAGAAAAAATAAAAAAAATAACAGAAAAAGATAGTTATTTTAATGCAGAGGAAGCTATTAATTTTGGGTTAGCAGATAAAATAATAACAAATATTATTA
>CAJKDR010000083.1 GCA_905198755.1 uncultured Clostridiaceae bacterium | reverse complement strand
TTAATATTTACTTTTATAATAATTATTACAATGATTTTTACTAAAAATCAAATAGCACTAGTAACAGAACTACTTATAGGGGTTTCAACATTAATAATTTTAACAGATGACCTAATGATGAAAAATGATCCAATAATAGCAGAAGACTACAGTAGATTAAATGCTTTAAAATATAAAATTGAAAATTACTCTATGATGCAAAACAGAGATGTAAAAGAAATTGTTTTATGGGAAAAATATTTAGCTTATGCTGTATCATTTGGAATTGCAAATAAGATTTCACAATATATTAAGCCTATGATTGAAGATGAAAATATTACATATATGATTAATGATAATATAATGTCAACATATATTTTTAATGATTATGATTATTTTACAATGCATATGGCAACATCATCAGAAATGAGAGTAGATGATATGTTAAGTAACATTGGAAGTAGTGGTGGCTTTTCAGGAGGAGACAGTGGAGGCTTTTCTGGAGGTGGCGGATTCTCTGGAGGAGGAGGTGCTGGCCGGAGGAGGCGGTGCTTTCTAAAAGAAATGACATTTGTCATTTCTTTTTTTTACTAAATATGATAAAATAAATTTGGTGAAGAAAATGTTTGATATTGAAGCAGAGATAAAAAAACTTCCTAACAAACCAGGCGTTTATATAATGCATGATAAAGATGATACAATAATTTATGTAGGAAAGGCAATATCTCTAAAGAATAGAGTAAGACAATATTTTAGGAAAAATAATAAAACAGCAAGAATAGAAAGAATGGTATCACTAATAGATCATTTCGAGTATATTGTTGTTGATAATGAAGCTGAAGCATTGATTTTAGAGTGTAATTTAATAAAGAAAAATAGACCTAAATTTAATGTTTTATTAAAAGATGATAAAACATATCCATATATAAAAATTGATTTACAATCAGAATATCCAAATGTTTTTATAACAAGAAGAATACAAAATGATGGAAGTAAATACTTTGGACCTTATGCAAATCCTGGTAGTGCAAAAGAAATGGTTGATTTTATAAAACAAAAATTTAAAATAAGACAATGTAAAAATTTTAAATCAAAAGATAGGGCTTGCTTAAATTATCATATAGGAAGATGCATGGCGCCATGCATAAATAACATATCTAGAGAAGAATATATGAAACAAATTGATGAGATAATTGAACTATTAGAAGGAAAAACAGATAAAATAATAAAAGATTTACAAAAAGAAATTGTTGTAACTTCAGAAAAACAAGAATATGAAAAAGCAGCATATTTAAGAGATAAAATGATAGCTATAGAAAATATTTCTCAGAAACAAAAAGTGTCTAATATAAATGAAAATGATATTGATGTTATAGGTATAGCAAAAAATGAACTTTGTGTTTGTATAGAAGTATTTTTTGTAAGACAGAGTAAGATGATTGGTAGAGAGCACTATTTCTTTAATGATTTAGTAGATATGGAAAATAGTGAAATTATATCAAGTTTTATAAAGCAGTTTTATTTAGAGAGCGAAAACTTACCAAGTAAAATTATGATTGGTGAGGTAATAGAAGATAAAGAAGTGCTAGAGGAAATTTTTACAAAAAAAGCAGGAAGAAAAGTTGAAATAAGACATCCATTAAAAGGTAAAAAGCTTAGATTTGTAGAAATGGCTGAACGAAATGCAAAAGTCACTTTAGATAATAAATCAAATGATAAATACAATGTTTTAAATGAATTAAAAGAAGTACTTTCATTGGAGAAACTTCCTAGAAAAATAGAAAGTTTTGATATTTCAAATTTATCTGGAACTAACATAGTAGCTGGAATGTGCGTTTTAAAAGATGGTATAGTTGACAAGAGATTATCAAGAAGATTTAAAATAAAAACATTGTATTCACAAGATGATCCAGCATGTATGAGAGAAGTTGTTTCAAGAAGAATAAAGCATTCAATAGATAATCCAAAAGGTGGATTTGGGAAATTACCGGATTTAATATTTGCAGATGGCGGAATAACACAAATTAATGCAATAAAGGAAGCTATATCAGAGTATAATGTAAATATTCCTGTATATGGAATGGTAAAAGATGATAAACACAGAACAAGAGCATTAATAGATGAGAATAGAAATGAAATAAAAATATCAGAACAATTAATGAATGTTATTACAAACTTTCAAGATAATGTACATGATACTGCAATAAGTTATCATCGAAAATTAAGAGATAAAGAAATGACAAAATCTAGTTTAGATAATGTTAATGGAATAGGAGAAGTAAAAAAGAAAGAATTATTAAAAAAATTTGGTAGTGTAGAAAAAATAAAAACAGCAAAAATAGAAGATTTAGTGGCAATCAAAGGAATAAATAGAGAACTTGCAGAAAAACTAAAAAACATGTAAAAAACTTGTATACGATTATTGTAATAAAAGTCCTTTTACAGAATATATTATAATAAATATATTTGTAGGGGGATTTTTATAATGCAAGTTACAAAAGATAGTTATATTTTATCTAGAAATGTTATAAGGGTGAATAATAAAACAAATAAGTTTTATAACTTTATAAAAAGAAACAGATTTATTATTGTCGCAAGTGGTGTATTTTGGGGCTTAGTAATAATTGAAATGATATTATTAAATCAATTTTATACACTATTGTTTAGAATGACAATGTAATACTGGAAAAATGATTAAAAATATGTTAAAATAGAAAGGTAATGTATAGAAAGGAGATATACATGCCTTTTTTACATGTATTAAAAAATATGAATATTGCAAGTGATTGGAAAGATTATGAAATATTAGATATGGCAAATGGAGAAAAACTAGAAAGATGGGGAAATGTATTTTTAGTTAGACCAGACCCACAGATAATTTGGAAAGACAAATCATATCCTCAAAAATGGAAAAAAGTAAATGCCAAGTATCATAGAAGTAAAACAGGCGGGGGAGCTTGGGAATATAGTAGTAAAATGCCTAAAGCTTGGCAAATAAAATATAAGAACTTAACATTTAATATAAAACCAATGGGATTTAAACATACCGGATTATTCCCAGAACAAGCTGTTAATTGGGATTGGATGATAGATAAAATAAAAAATGAAAAAAGAGAAATCAAAGTTTTAAATCTATTTGCTTATACGGGTGGAGCAACAGTAGCATGCCTTTCAGCAGGAGCTAGTGTGTGTCATGTTGATAGTTCAAAAGGAATGGTTACATGGGCAAAAGAAAATGTGGTTTCATCAGGATTAGAAAAAGCAAGTGTGAGATACATAGTAGATGATGTGGTAAAATTTGTAAATAGAGAAATAAGAAGAGGACACAAATATGATGCTATAATAATGGATCCACCATCATATGGTAGAGGAACAAATGGAGAAGTATGGCAATTTGAAAATAACATATATGATTTAGTAGAATTGTGTAGCAAAGTGCTATCAGATAATCCATTGTTTTTCTTAATAAATTCATATACAACAGGAATTTCAAGTACTGTGTTAGAAAACATATTAAGATTAAATATAAAAAATAAAGGTAAGTATTCATGTGGAGAGATAGGACTTCCGATGACAGAATCAAAAATGGTATTACCATGCGGAATATTTGCAAAATGGGAAAAAAATTAGAAAAGAAGGAATATATATGCAAAAATTAAAAATATTATATGAAGACAATCATATAATTGTAGTTGAAAAACCACCTAATGTTCCATCACAGGCTGATAAAACTACAGATGAGGATATGCTAACTATAATAAAAAGATATATAAAAGAAAAATATAATAAACCAGGAAATGTTTATTTAGGGTTAGTTCATAGACTAGATAGACCAGTTGGTGGTGTAATGGTATTTGCAAAAACATCAAAAGCAGCTTCAAGATTGAGTGAACAAGTAAGAAACAAAACTTTTAAAAAAGAATATTTAGCTATTGTAGATGGAAAATTGGATGTAAAAAGTGGGATTTTAGAAGATTATTTAGTAAAAAATGAAAAAAATAATTCAAGTAAAGTAACCAATAAAGAAACAAAAAATGCAAAATATGCAAAACTAGATTATGAAGTTCTAAAATATAACAAGGAAATAAACTTATCAGTTTTAAGAATATTGTTACATACAGGCAGACATCATCAAATAAGAGTGCAACTAGCCAATATAGGACATAGTATATGTGGAGATCAAAAATATGGAACAAGAGGAAGAGGAAAGCAAATATCACTCTGGGCATATAAACTAACAATAGAGCATCCAATAACAAAAGAAAGTATGACTTTTATAGATGTACCAGAAAAGATAGGACCATGGGTAATATTAGAAGATATTATGTAATATATATAAAACACAATAATTTATTTATGAAATAAGTTATTGTGTTTTTTATATATAAAAGCAGCACTTTTATATATAAAATAAAAATAAT
>CAJKDR010000082.1 GCA_905198755.1 uncultured Clostridiaceae bacterium | reverse complement strand
GTCCTGTAGTTACTTTAAAATCTGATATCCAATTAAGTGGAAATAGCAATGATGGCTGGACAATAGAATAAAATATATAATAAAAAACTCTTGACAAAGAGTTTTTTTATTATATAATATATACGAACAAAAGTTCTAAAGGAGAAGAATATGATTAGTACATTACATATAAAAAATATAGGAATTATTGATGATTTAAGTATAAATTTGAATCAAGGCTTAAATATTTTAACAGGAGAGACTGGTGCTGGTAAAACTTTAATAATTGATTCATTAGGAATTATTTCTGGAGAGAGATTTTCTAAAGAGATGATTAGAAAAGGTGAGGACCATTCTTTTGTTGAGGTGTGTTTATATTTACCAGAAAACGAAAATGCTATTGATGGTAATGTTATTGTTTCTAGAGAGATTTACTCAAATGGAAGAAATATGTGTAAAATAAATGGAAGAATGGTTACTGTAAATGAGTTAAAAGAATTTATGCAAAATATTTTAGATATACATGGACAACATGATAACCAATACCTGTTGAATGCATCAACACATATTGAATATCTAGATAACTTTTCTAGCAAAGAATTAAATAAATACAAAGAAGAATATTCAGAGTTATATAATAAATATTTACAAATAAAAAAAGAGTTAAAAAACAACTATGGAGATGATAAAGAAAAACAAAGAAAGTTAGATTTATTAAGATATCAATTCGAAGAAATTAGCAAAGCAAATTTGAAAATAGGAGAAGATGACGAATTAGAATCTAAAAGAGAAATAATATTGAACTCTGAAAAAATAAACGAAAACTTAAATATTGCTGATTTAGAGGTATCAGAAAAAGCAATTGATTCAATAAACAATGCAATAAGAGCATTAGAAAAAATAGAAAGTTTCGATGAAAACTATTCTAGAAACTTAAATGCACTAAAGAGTAGTTACTATGATATACAAGAAATAGCAAGAGATATAAGTGGAATGAGAGAAGAAACATACTTTGATGAAGAAGAAAGACAAGAAGTAGAAAATAGATTAGATACTATATTCTCATTAAAAAGAAAATATGGAAACACAATAGAAGAAATAATAAAATATGGAGAAGAGCTAGAAAAAGAAATAATCCAAATAGAAAATATTGATGAAATAAATAATAAATTAAAAGAAGAATTAAATGATATAAAATCAAAAATGTATAATATTTCTAAAAAGATGGATATAATAAGAAATGAATATGCAAAACAACTAGAAGAAAATATAAATAAAGAACTAGTGGATTTAGAAATGAAAAATGCAAATTTAAAAGTAAAGGTAACATTTGATGAAACTCAAGAATACAATAAAAATGGCTTAAATACTGTTGAATTTTTAATAAGAACAAACATAGGAGAAGAGGCAAAACCACTTGTAAAAATAGCATCAGGAGGGGAAATGTCTAGAATAATGCTTGCAATTAAAAATGTATTATCAAATGTGGACATAGTACCAGTAATGGTGTTTGATGAAATAGATACAGGAATAAGTGGTGTAGCTGCTAAGAGTGTTGGAGAAAAACTAAAAGCAATATCTAAAAAACATCAAGTGTTATGTGTAACACATTTAGCAAGCATAGCAGCAAAAGGAGATTATAATTACTTTATAAGTAAAGAAGTTCACAATGAAAAAACAAGTACAAATATTAAACAATTAAATGAAGAAGAAACAATAAAAGAAATTGCAAGAATTTCAAGTGGAGAAATAACAGAAATATCATTACAGCATGCCAAAGAATTAAGAAAATAAAAATTTGGATATAAATAAGTTTAAGAGACTTGTAGGGGCGGACGACTCTGTCCGTCCGAATATATTAAAAAGTTTGACAACATACAAAAAAGGTGTTAAAATAATAAACATATTAATAATGCGATGAAAAAGAAGAAATATATTATTTATTTTAAGAGAGCTAGAGGTTGGTGAAATCTAGTAATAAAAATATATGGTGGAGCTTTGGAGCATATAAAGAAATTAAGGAGAGTAATTTTAATTACTAATTAGGGTGGAACCGCGGAAATGAAATTTCGTCCCTAGGTGTATATGTATTTATATACCTAGGGACTTTTGTATAAATAAAAATATTAGGAGGTTTTATTATGTTAGATTCAATGGACAAAATCGTAAATTTATGTAAGAACAGAGGATACATATATCCAGGGTCAGATATCTATGGAGGACTTGCAAATACATGGGATTATGGACCATTAGGAGTAGAATTAAAAAATAATGTGAAGAAAGTTTGGATGAAGAAATTTATTCAAGAAAATAAGTATAATGTTGGATTAGACTCAGCAATTTTTATGAATCCAGAAACATGGGTTGCAACAGGCCATGTTGGAGGATTTTCAGATCCATTAATAGATTGTAAAGAATGTAAAACTCGTCATAGAGCAGATAAATTAATAGAAGAATGGATGCATGAGAACAACTGCGAAGAAATAGTAGATGGATGGCCAGATGAAAAAATGATAGAATACATGAAAGAACATCATATAGGATGTCCTAATTGTGGTGCAGAAAATTTTACAGGAATACGTAAATTTAATCTAATGTTTAAAACATTCCAGGGAGTAACAGAAGACTCAACAGCACAAATATATTTAAGACCAGAAACAGCACAAGGAATATTTGTAAATTTTAAAAACGTAATTAGAACAACAAGAAAGAAAATACCAATGGGAATTGGGCAAATAGGAAAAGCATTTAGAAATGAAATAACACCAGGTAACTTTACATTTAGAACACGTGAATTTGAGCAAATGGAATTAGAATTCTTCTGTAAACCAGGAACAGATTTAGAATGGTTTGCATATTGGAAAGAGTACTGTAAAAAATTCTTATTATCATTGGGAATGAAAGAAGAAAACATAAGACTACGTGACCATTCAGCAGAAGAATTAGTATTTTATTCTAAAGCAACAACAGATATAGAATTTGCATTTCCATTTGGATGGGGAGAACTATGGGGAATAGCAGACAGAACAGATTATGATTTATCAAGACATATGGAACATTCAAAACAAGACTTAGCATATCAAGACCCAGTAACAAATGAAAAATTTGTACCATATGTAATAGAACCATCATTAGGATGCGATAGAGTAACATTGGCATTTTTATGTAATAGCTATGATGAGGAAGAAATTGCAGAAGGAGATGTAAGAACAGTTTTACATTTACATCCAGCACTAGCACCATTCAAAGTAGCAGTATTACCACTTTCTAAGAAATTAAGTGAAAGTGCAGAAAAGATATATGAAGACTTATCAAAAGAATTTATGTGTGATTATGATGAAACAGCAAGTATAGGAAAAAGATATAGAAGACAAGATGAAATAGGAACACCATATTGTGTAACTGTAGACTTTGAAACAGAAAATGATGGATGTGTAACAATACGTGATAGAGATACAATGCAACAAGAAAGAGTACCAGTAACAGAATTGAAAAATTGGATTAATGAAAAAATTAAATTTTAATTACTATGAAAAATGTCTTACATTTCGTATCATGAAATGCAAGACATTTTATTTTGTGTTGGAAATAGTATATCTATTAATCTCCTAAATCTCGTTCATATAAATCCTTTATAAAAACATCTTTTTCTTCAAAATTATCAACAAAACCAACTTTTGCTGTATCATTATTTAATTCTTGAATCCAAACAGCTCTGTCATCATAGAATATATCTGTCTTTTCTTTATTACTTAAAACAGCTTGTACTCTATTAATATCCATAAAAATCACACTCCAATAATAATAAATTTATAATAAAATTATATCCAGATGTGATAAGAAATATGACATATGATTGACAAAATAATAAAAAATTTATAAAATTGAATTGTTAAAGGAGAATATTAAATGGAAAATAGAGTTTTTACTAAAATAGACGAAGAATTTATTTGTGATAATTGTGGCACTAAAGTTGAAAAATTGGGATATACATGTAGAGATCATTGTCCAAAGTGCTTACATTCAAAACATGTTGACGTTAATCCAGGAGATAGAAGCGAAACATGCCATGGCGATTTAGAACCAATAAGTGTAGAAATTAGTCCTAAAAAAGGTTATGTAATTATATATAAATGCAAAAAATGCGGAGCTATTAGAAAAAATAAATCCGCAGATGATGATAATATGGAATTGATAATACAGTTAACAGCCAAACATTAAAACATGTATAATATAAAGAATCATTAAATGTAAAGGGTAGAAAATATAAAGTAAATATTTTATATTTCTGCCTTTTTTTCCATTATATAAATTTATGATTAATAAAGATATTAAATTAGAAATAACAAAATATAAATAAAATACAAATGGTGTTTTATAATATGCCACTAAATATTTAAGAACCACAGCGAATATAAAGCTAGAGTTCATTAGAAGTCTATTATTTTTAAATAAGTAGAATAAAAATATTATAGTAACACCAAACCAACCATAATCACAATGAAAAAATTCAGCAAGTGCAATTA
>CAJKDR010000081.1 GCA_905198755.1 uncultured Clostridiaceae bacterium | reverse complement strand
CCGCGCCCGCCACGCCGGGGTCTCCCGTTGTGGATTTACAATACAAAAAAAGAGAGAAAACATATTCTCTCTTTTTTTATTTATTATTAAATTATTTATTTTCTACTAATGCTTTTGTATCTCTTGCTATTACTAATTCTTCATTTGTTGGTATTATATATGCTCTTATTTTTGATTCTGGTTTTGTTATTAAAATTTCTTCACCACGTACATCATTTTTTTCTTCATCTATTATTAATCCCATGAATTCTAGATTTTTGCATATTTTCTTTCTTATGTTTATTTGATTTTCACCAATTCCACCAGTAAATACCACTACATCTAGGCCTTTCATTGATACTGCATATTTTGCTATAAATTGTGAAATTGATTTTGTGAATAATTCTATCGCAATATGTGCTTTTGGTTTATCCTCTTCATATGAAGCTAATTCTATTTGTCTAAAGTCTGGATCTAGACCTGTAATTCCATATAATCCAGATTTTTTATTTAATAATGTATTTACTTCTTTTGCAGACAAATTTTCTTTTTCCATTATATCTGTAACTACTGATGGATCTAAATCACCAGAACGTGTTACCATTGGTATACCACCCAAAGGAGAAAGTCCCATTGATGTATCTATTGATTTTCCACCATCCACTGCTGTTATACTAGCTCCTTGTCCAAGATGACATGTTACTATTTTTAAATCTTCTATTGGTTTATTTTCTAATTTAGCAGCTAATTTAGAAACATATTGATGTGATGTTCCATGTGCTCCATATTTTCTTATTCTATATTTCTCATAAAATTCATAAGGAATTGGATATATATAGTTTTCTTTAGGCATTGTTTGATGAAATGCAGTGTCAAACACAGCAGCCATAGGAACTCCTGGCATTTCTTTTTGACATGCTCTAATACCTAATATTGCAGCTGGATTATGTAATGGAGCCAATGCTGAACATTCATCTATTTTTTCTATAACATCTTCATCTATCATTACAGATTTATCAAATATTTCTCCACCATGAACAATTCTATGTCCTACAGCATCTATCTCTTCTAATGAATCAATTACTTTATATTCTGGATTAGTAAACTGAGCTAAAACAGTTTCTAAAGCTTCAGTATGGTCCATAGCAGCTTTTTTTATAACAGTTGCATTTCCATTTACTTTATGAGTAAGAAATGCTTCTTGCTCTCCTATTCTTTCATAATTTCCTTTTGCCATAACATGTTCATCAGACATATCTATTAATTGATATTTTAAAGATGAACTTCCACAATTAATAACTAAAATTTTCATAATAAATATTCCTTTCCTTTTTTATTTAGATTGTGCTTGAACAGAAGTAATAGCAACAACTCCAACAATATCATCACTGCTACAACCTCTTGATAAATCATTAACAGGTTTAGCAATTCCCTGACATAATGGTCCATATGCTTCTGCTTTTGCTAATCTTTGTACTAACTTATAACCTATATTACCAGCATTTAAATCTGGGAATATTAGAGTATTTGCATGCCCTGCAACAGTACTACCTGGTGCCTTTTTTTCTCCTATTTCTTTTACTATTGCTGCATCTAATTGTAACTCACCATCAACTTGAAGAGATGGTTCTTTTTCTTTTACTAATTCTGTAGCATTTACTACTTTATCTATTAAGTCTGATTTTGCACTTCCATAAGTAGAATATGAAAGCATTGCAACTTTAGGCTCTTTTTCAACTAGTTGTCTAAAACTTTTTGCTGATGATATAGCTATTTCTGATAACTCATCACTTGTTGGATTGGCATTTAATCCAGCATCTGAAAATATAAATGTACCATTTTCACCATATTCACAATTTGGAACTACCATTAAGAAAAATGCTGAAACAAGTTTTGTTCCTTCAGCTGTTTTTAGAATTTGAAGTGCTGGTCTTAAAGTATCTGCAGTAGAATGTGCTGCACCAGATACTAATCCATCTGCATCTCCACATTTAACCATCATCATTCCAAAATACACATTGTTTAACATTGTTTCTTTTGCTTTTTCAATAGAAACACCTTTCTTTTGTCTTAATTCAAAAAATTTGTTTACATACTCATCATATTTTTCAGATTTAGATGGATCAATTATTTTTGCACCTTCTATGCTAATTTGATTTTTGTTAGCTAATTCTTTTGTTTTTTCTACATTTCCAATTAAAACTATATTAGCAAAACCTTCTTTTAGAACTTTTTCAGTAGCTTGAAGTGTTCTTATATCTTCTGTTTCTGGCAATACTATTGTTTTTATATCTTTTTTTGCTCTTTCTTTAATTGTATCAATAAAATTCATTTTATTTCTCCTTTCTTAAAACCTATACTATTATACAAATAAATACAAAAAAGTACAAGGATTTTAGAACAAAATATATGAAATATAACAGAAAAAGAACAGTATTTCTACTGCTCTTTTTCTGTTATTGATTTAAGGAATTGCTAGTTAAGTTTTGCTATTAAAGCTTTAATTTTTATTCCTTCATCTGAAAACATTTTTTCATGTTCTGTTTCTATATTTTTTCCATCAAATATATCTTCATTATGCAAATCAAAGGTTTTAGACAATATTGTAAAATTGCTTTCTTCTAGATATTTTATACTATCATTAAATAATTCATCATCATCTGTTTTAAAAAATATTTCGGAACCAGCTGATAAAAACTCTTTATAATGTTCTAATTGTTTAATATGTGTCAATCTTTTCTTTTTATGTTTTGCTTTAGGCCAAGGATTACAAAAATTTATATATATTCTTTTTATGTTATCTTTGGTATCTATTATTTGATTTATTCTTTCAATGTCATATCTTACTAATATTAAATTTTCTACTTTCTTATTATTTGAGTTGTATTTTTCTTCTACTTTTCTTTTGGCTAATCCTAGCATAGCATCAACCAAGTCTATAGCTATATAGTTTATATCTTGATTTCTAAATGCTAATTCTGATATAAAGCTTCCTTTTCCACATCCCAATTCTAAATAAATTGGATTATCATTATTTTTGAATTTTGTAATCCATTTTCCTTTAAAATCTTCTGGATTATCTTCATAAAAATAACTAGCTTCTAATTCTGGTCTTGCCCATGGCTTAAATCGTATTCTCATTTTTTATTTCCTTTCTTGTTTTTATTTTTAATTTTTGTATAGATTCTGTTATAAATACTGCTAATGCTATTACTCCTGCTATTAATAATGTTTGCATCAAATACATTATCGTACTTGACGTATCATTATTTATAACTGCATAAAGTGTTCTGTACATAGCTAATCCTGGCACTATTGGCAATGTTCCAGGAATAAAAAATATAGTAGTTACACAATTAAAAATTTTTGATAATATTCCTGATATTATAGCAACAATAAAAGCAGAAATAAAAGAAGAAAAAACTGGTGATAGCCCATTTTTTATACCTAATAAATATATAATCCACCCTATTCCGCCTATTACTCCTACCATAATTGTAAACTTTTTAGGGATTTCAAGAGTTATAGAAAAGCAGAAAACTGCTAAAAATGCTGCAATTAATTGTATAACCATACTACATTCCTCCTAACACTAAATTTCCTAATGCCATAGCAAGTAGAACTCCTATAGCAACAGCTAATGCTTGCATTATAGCATCAACTATTCTTGCTGTTCCAGACATGTAATCAGATGTAAGAAAATCTCTCGCTGCATTTGTTACTGCAATTCCTGGTACAAATGGCATCATAACACCTATGATTACAGATTCAACATTTACACCTATAAATTTATGAAATATACCTGCAACAAATGTTGCCATAAACATTGTTACTAATGTTTTTATAAAATCATTAGTTTGGACAAATATAAACATTTTATTCATAAGAACCAAAACAATTCCACAAAATACTGCTGCTAAAGCATCTATCCATCTTCCATTTAACATTATTGTAAAAAGTGGCGGAATAAAAATTAGAGCAATATCTTTTAATATCTTATTATATTGATTAAATGTTTTCAATTTTTTTAACTTGTGAAATAATTCTTCTAATGTTATTTTTCCTATTGAATAATCATCTACAATATTACTAACTTGATAAACTCTATTTAAGTTCATTATTCTTTCATGTATTCTACTTACTGCTGTAATATGTTTTAATTCTGGATCTGACAATGTAACTGTAATGCTTGTTGTCATTACAACTGCTTCTATATGCTTCATATTTGTTGTTTTTAGCAATTTATCCATTGTTTCTTCAACAATATAAGTTTCAGCACCATTTTTTAACATAATTTCTCCAACTAATATAGTTGAATCTACTAACAAATTATAATCCATTGTTCTATTCCTTTTCTTTTTTAACACACACTTAGCACATTTTTTACTTCTTCCTATTATAATAGGGCTTTTTAACAGTGTTCGATCATAATCGCATGCGCAATTCCAGGCACACTTGCTCCTTCATTGAAGCTGACCGTTGACATCAATGCACCGGTCGGCACAAAGAGTATCCTTCTCCATTCTCCGTTCTCAATCTTTGGC
>CAJKDR010000080.1 GCA_905198755.1 uncultured Clostridiaceae bacterium | reverse complement strand
AATGTAAATCTAATATATAATATTATTTAATTTTACGATTAGCTTTGAATTATAAAATAGTTAGGAGTGTCTAATTATGAAAAGAAAATTAAGCAAAGAAATAGAACAAAAATTAGTTGAAAATAATATAACATTTGAAATTGCTAGATTAGAACAATTAAATGAAATATACGAATTATACAATAATAGAACCAATTGGTTTAAAGAGAACAATATAAAGCAATGGTCAAGATATATTGTAAGACACGAAAGCGAATTTCCAATTGCAATAAAAAATGAAAACTATTACATATTAAAAAAGAATAATGAAATAATCGCAGGATTTGAAATATCTAATAATTCAGGTTATTTTGAAGACAATGGTAAATCATTATATTTAAGTAAAATAGTCTCAAAGGTAGGATATAAGAATATAGGATCATTTATATTTATGGTTTGTAAGGACTTAGCGAAAAATAATAATATGAAATATTTAAGACTAGATTGTATTAAATGGAATGATAAATTAAATGAAATTTATGAAAAACACAATTTTAAATTAGTTGGTTGTGGTAAATCAAATTATGAATATTGTTTAAGGGAGTGTAATGTATATGAGTAAAGTGATTATAGGGATTGTAGCAAAACATAATGGTGAAATTAAGAAAAGACCAGATACATATATTAGAGATGAAGTAAAACAAGCAATATTTGATAATGGTGCTATTGCAATAGGTATATTACCACCAGAGAAGGAAATAAAACTTTGTGGCAATGATTGGAAAGATACGCTAACTGAAAAAGAAAGAGAAGATTTACTAGAACAAATATCTTTGTGTGATGGAATTATAATTCAAGGTGGTACACAAAATGATGAATATGAAAATATAATTGCAAAATATTGTTATGATAATAATATTCCTATCTTGGGTATATGTGCAGGACAAAATATTATTGTTAGAGCATTAGGTGGAACTACAACTAAAGTGACTAATCCAGAAAAACATAATAATATAAATGATGATTATGTTCATAGTATAAAAATAAATAAAGACTCTCGTTTTTACACAATAATTCAAAAGAATGAAATAATGGTAAATTCAAGACATAATAACACAGTAGAAAAATGTCCGTTATTAAATAAAGTAGCGTTTTGTGAAGATGGCTATGCAGATGTTGTAGAATCAGAAGATAAAGACTTTTATATTGGTGTAAGATTTCATCCAGAAAGTTTATACAAGATAGATGAAAATCATAATAGGATATTTAAAGAATTTATTAAAAGTTGTAAAAATAGAAATAATGTCAATGGGGACGGAGTTTTTTGACAACCATCCAATAGATAAAAAATCACTGGGATTGATTTTGCAAAAAATATTCCAATATGTTAAAATATAAGTAGATATTGTAAAAGAGCAAAGTAAACGAAAATTTATGATGAAAAGCCATAGGTCTAAAAGAATATATTTTTATGATAGCTAGGTTGTAAAAAAAGGAGGTAATGAATATGGAAAAGAAAAAAATATTAAGAAATGCACTTAAAGTGGTGTTAATTGTACTTGCGATTGTACTTGTAATTCTTATTATTCATACAATTAAAAATTATGTAATTATTACAAATTTACAAGATAAGATTTCACAATTTAAAGATAGTTCAAGTTACCATATAAAATCTGTTTCTAATGAAAGTAATGGAACTATTCTTACAATAAATTATTACAAAAAAGATAATAAACAAGTTGCATTTATGGAAAGAAATATCAATGGAGAGATAACTAAAATATCAATGTATGATAATGGAGAAAGAATAGATGTTTTTGCCGAAACAAAAGATTCAAAGGTGGCAGACTTAAAGTCTGGAACAACTATAATGAGTGTTGAATTATATAATCGTTTAGAAACTGATAATAATTGGCAAACATTTTTAGGAAGTATTTTTACAAAAGTAAAATCAGTTAATTGCGAAGAAAAAGAATGTTATATGATAAAAGGATTTATGTCTCCAATGACCTTAACTTCCGAAGGTGCTGAAATATATATAGACAAAGATAATGGTTTACTTGTAAAAACAATAGAGATAGGAATTGACAGTAAAAGAGAATATGAATTTAATACAGTAAATGATTCTATTTTTATAGAACCGGATATTAGTCAATATACATTAAAAGAAAAATAGTAGAAAATATTAAGAAATAGGTATTTTATATCTGTTCCTTATCTTGTGGTCAATGGGGACGGAGTTTTTTGGCAATGATCCAATTGATAATAGTACCAAACGATTTAGAAACTATAGAAATAAATTAGAAAACAAATTGGTAAAATAAAAAAACAAAGACATTCATAGATAATGAAAGTCTTTGCTTTTTTGTTTATGCAGGAATTACTACTTTAGATTCCCATTTGCCTTCAGAATTTAGATATAAATACTGTGGCGCAGTTTCCTTGCAGAATTCTGCAATTTCACTTGGTACGCACTCAAGTACTTGTTCTGGGCATGGAACAATATTCGTAAAATTATCCCTACAAATATCCTTGTGGTCATTGATTAAAGTTGCAAGCTGAACTTTACCGCTTTTCTCAAAAACTATAACCTTTACCATAAAGAATCCTCCTAAAAATATCTGGAGGCTTACACAGCTCCTCCAGAAAAAAATAATAAATTTTCTCTAGACTTTGCTGTGTAAAGTACATTAGATAAATATATTATATCATATATTTGAAAAAAAGTAAAGTTAACATATGTCAATGTGAGGCTTTGAGACAACATGAATCATTATAATATATAAAATAAAAACTTACGATTGATTAAGTTCGTAAGTTTATTTTAATTGGAGCGGGTAGCGAGAATCGAACTCGCGCCACCAGGTCGGAAGCATGGCATTCTACCACTAAATTATACCCGCATATTTATATTTTAGCATATTTTTAAAAATTAGTCTATTAAAAATATTGAAAATATGTTATTATAATATAAGAGGTTTTAATATGAAAACAATAATAACAAATTCGGAACAAGAAACAAAGAATATTGCAAAAGAGATTGCGAAAAATGTAGATAAAAATGCAGTAATTGTTTTAACAGGAGAGCTGGGAGCTGGAAAGACTAAGTTTACTGAGGGGTTTTTATCTTATTTTGGTTTGGAAAATGAGATTTCTAGCCCTACATTTACAATTGTAAACGAGTATAAGAATGAGAATGCAACAATATATCATTTTGATGTTTATAGATTATCTGATGTTGATGAGTTTTATGCAATTGGAGGAGAAGAATATTTTTCTAAAGGAATTTGCATAGTAGAGTGGGGAGAGATTATTGAAGAGGCATTACCTAAAAATTGTATAAGAATTAATATTAAAAAAGATGAAAATAATTTTGATAAAAGAATTATAGAAATAAAAAAGACTCCATAAATATGTGGAGTTTTTTTATTTTAATAGTAAAACATAACAAATTGTTTTATTTGTTTTTATAATTTTTTGAGGATAATATTGGAATGGAAAAAGTTTCACCATTTTGAGATATTTTTCCATCAGCTTTATGCAATTTAAAAGATGATGCTCCTTTACAAAAATAATCTCTTCTTACTCTTGAAGATTTTTTTGAACTACCACCAATAATCACTGGATCATCCCAAGTTACATCCACACCATACCAATTGCCATCTAATTGTATGTAATTCCACATATGTGATTCGGTAGTAGAGGTATTATTAGTAGCGACACCACCAACTAAAATACAAGGAATATTTAGAGAATCCATAATATATTTAAAAGTTTTTGCATATCCTTCACATACAACACTATGTTCCATAAAAGCACCATATATATTATGAGCGTTTATTCCGTTGATACTTTGATCATAATCTAACATATCAACTAATGTATCATGAACAATTAAAGCTTTATTATAATTATTACCGTTAACTCTACTTACTATGCTGTTTCGAATTTGTTGTACTTGATTAATTGCAGTATCAACTTGAGTTTCAGAGTAGAATCCGTCGGCTAAATAGTTTTTATCGTCCTTAGGAGTAAGTGAAACTGTATATGTGGTTTTACTACCAATTGTTGTATATTTTGTATATAAAGTTATTTTAGTTAAATCAATATAAAATAATTCTGGATGATCATAAAAAAATGCATCTAATGCAGCTTGAAAAGATCTGTCTAAAATACTTTTTCCATTTTGTTGATTTAATAAATCATTAAATTTAGTAGAAAAATTTATTTTAAAATTATCTTTTTTTAAGTTATCTATATTATTTTCTAAACCAGTATAAATAAGTTTTGCGTTATAACCTAATTGATTATAATAATATTTGTTATTTGTACTACTAGAGCTTGTGTTGCTATAATTTGAGGTTTCATTGATGACATTAAGATTAGTTAAAGCTTGACTAGTTAGTGCATCGTCTTCATAGTTTGGTGAAAAAGATAAAAGCTCATTGCTAATCATTGTGTTATCTTTGTTAGAATTTAAAAAGTAATATATAACACCAATGACTAATGATATAAGAATAATATCTAAAATAATACCTAAAATTTTTTTGAACATAGTATAATTCCTCCGATAAAATTATTATAACATA
>CAJKDR010000079.1 GCA_905198755.1 uncultured Clostridiaceae bacterium | reverse complement strand
CGCATCAATATCTGTATTAGACAGATTTAATGATAATAAACTATTTATATTTAATTTTCCTTCTATATTTTTATTACTTTCTAGTGATAAAGCTCCTAATTCTAAATTATTTAATTTCTCTATATTTTTTATATCATTTCCAGATAAGTCTAATATATCTATATTTTTTAATTCAGTTATTTCACTTAAATCATTTAAATTACAATTTTCTAGATACAATACATTTAAATCTTCCATATTTTTTAATTGTATTATATTAGTTAATCCTATATTTCCTGATAAATCTAATAAACATACACTATTATTATTAAAGTTACTTAAATCTGTTATATTATTATTTGCTAAATATAATTCTGCTATGTTTGATATATCATTAAATATTGATATATCACTAATTTCTCCACTTTCTACTGTAAGACTAATATATGGATATTCTTCTTCAGAATAATTATTTTTCAGTAAGGATATGTTTGAAAAATCAGTAATTTTATTTCCTGATAAATCTATATTTGTTAATTCTTTCAAATTTGCTATTCCATCTATACTAGTAAGTTCATTATAAGACAAATCTAATACAGACAAATTGGTTAAATTTTCTATTTCTTTTATGCTTTTAATTCCAGTATCTTTTAAATAAATCGATGTTAAATTACTTAGTTCTGAAATGTTTTTTACATTTTTATTTCCTGATAGATTTACTTCTACTAACTCTTTTAAGTTACTCAATTCTTGCACATCTTTTATGTCACAATTAGAAATATTCAAATTAGCCAATGAGGTAATTTCTTCATATCCTTTTATTCCTTTATCATTTTCTAGATTTAATATTTCCAATCCTGTACAATCTTTTAAAGCACTTACATCTTTTATTTTTGTATTTGATAAATCAACGCAATACAATTCTTTTGCTTCTTTTAGTTTACTTATATCTGTTATATTTGTATTTGATAAGTTTATTTCATATAAATTTTTAAATATGTCAATATCTTTTAATGAATTAAACTCTTTATTATTTGATAAATTCAACTCATGTATTTTAGATAATGCTAATTCTGTTACATATTCTTTATTTTTATCTGTTATTAGTGTGTTTGATAATTCTTGCATTATTATATTTTTAATTTCTTGATTTTTTATATCGTCTACATTATATGCATCTTTAAGAGATGTAGATACAATTCCACTCATACCACTTTCTACATATAAATCATCATAAGAAATATAGAAATATCCCTTATCGCCAAAGCCTTCTCCCCATGAGTTAAGTGCTATATATGCACCATTATTTTTTGGTTTGCTTGAGTCTGCAAAATTATCTTTTGAATAATTGTCGTCCCAACCTACAATTGTTATTGCATGGTCTATATATCCATCAGAGTCTTTGGTTGTATACAATGTATTAGTGTTTGAATTATAGTCTTCCATAGAAACTTGTGCATATAAAGAACCATAATTCATTATATGTTTTTTTACTGTTTCTCTAAACTTTTCTAGTTCTTTATTAGTTAAGTTTTCTTCCCATTTATTAATTGTTGGAAAATTAACTGTTTTGGTTACATTTACTACTGGTTTATATTCTAAGAATTTCTCATAGTCATTTTCATTATATGATTTATATTTAACATCATTTTCTAATACTACTCCTGAATTAATAAGATAATCTTCATATGTTGAAAAATCTCCGCCTTCATCAACTTCTCTATTTCCACATAGTAAATCAGATGTTACATAATTTACATGCATCTCTGAAAAATCGTATTCTTTTTTTTGAGTTAATGCTAAATTAGTTTCTAGACATTTAGTTGCTGCAAAATCCCAACATAAATTATATGCTCCTTGATCTTCAACTTTAATCTTAATTTTATCAGATAAATTAAATTTACTAGGAATACCATTTTTGTTATCTTGTTTTTTATCTTCTTTTTGATCTTTTATAATATCATTAATAATATCATAAGAAACATCATATTTTTTAGGAATTACCTTTGACTTTTTCTTCTCATCTTCAGATAATTTCTCATACTCCTCATACTGTTTTGTATACTTTTCCTCATAATCTTTTTCTTCTTTAGTTTCTTCTCCAATAATATCTTTTTTAGCTTTATCTATAACAACTTGCTTATTGGTTTTACTACTTACTTGTTGTTTTGGTTTATTAAATTTAATTGCACAAACAATCCCAGCAACAACTATTAAAACCGCTAATATTGCAATCATTACAATATTTTTCTTTTTACTAAAAAAATCTTTCATATATTTCCCCTTTCATTTGTTATGACATAATAGTACCATTAATTAACATTTTTCGCAATAAAAAAGAACAAATTTTAAAAAGCAAAAAGTGGTTGGATGCTCTGTCCAACCACTATATTAACTACGACCCAATGAATATGAGAAGTTTATTGGTTTAAAATTATTTTTTAGTTATTTCTCTTAAGCAACGGGCGGACTGAGTCGTCCGCCCCTACGTTCTTAATTATAATTTCAGTATGTATATCAAATTCATTAGTTGTACTATAGAAAATGATTTTTTATTCTTATGCTGTTTTTAGTTCTAGTCTTAATTTATCAGCTATCATAGCAATGAATTCACTATTTGTAGGTTTTCCTTTTGCTGCTGATATTGTATATCCAAAGATGTTGTCTACTGTATCTGATTGTCCTCTTCCCCATGCTACTTCTATTGCATGACGTATTGCTCTTTCTACTCTACTTGGTGTTGTATGATATTTTACTGCTATGTCTGGATATAATTGTTTTGTTATTTGATTTATTATATCAATATTATTTACTACCATCATTATTGCTTCTCTTAAATATTGATATCCTTTTATGTGTGCTGGCACTCCAACTTCATGTATTACATTAGTAACTAATGCTTCTAGATTTTCTTGGTCTTTTTTTGATATTTCTATAAATTGACCTCTTATTTCTCTAGTTGATGCATATGTTTTCTTAATCTCTGATGGAGTAAAGTTCTTTATGTCTTTTATTCTTCCTAATAAAACCTCTATATCTATTGGTTTTATTGCATAGTATTCTGCCCCTAATTCTAATGCTCTTTGAGTTATTTTGTCTTGTCCGACTGCTGAAAGCATTATGCACATTGGTCTTTTCTTCATATTTGCTTCATTTATTTTTTCTAAAACCCCTATACCATCTAGATGTGGCATTATTACATCCAACAATGCTATATCAGGTTCTGTATTTAATATCATTTCTACGGCTTGTTTTCCATCTCTAGCTACTGCTATTACCTCTAATTCATCATCCTCTTCAATATAACTTGTTAATGTTCTAGCAAAATCTGGATTATCATCTGCTATTAAAATTGTGATTTTGTCTTTCACTGTTCTTTCCTCCTATAAAATTAAATTGTAAATTTTTTACATTTTGAATTATATTCTTTTTTATTTTATATTGCAATAGTTTTTTGGAAATTTTTTCAAATTCCACTTAAACCAGCTCTATTTCTAGGAATTTTTCGTATGTGTTTTTTCTGTTTTTTTCATATTCGTTATATTAAATTCATTTATATTATTTAAATTTAAACAATCAATTTTATTTTTCGGCACAAATATACTTAATTTTACATTTTCAAAATATTCTTCTTTTAGTATTTTTATTTCATTATTTTTCATAAAATATTTAAAGTTTTCTAAATCTGAATAATTCAATTCTAATTTATATACAAAACCTTCTTCTAGCATACTTATTTCTGCTTTTTCTAATGCTAATTTAGTCGAATTTGAATATGCCTTGACTAGTCCACCTGTTCCTAATAGTATTCCTCCAAAATATCTAGTAACAATTACTAAGACATTTGTAATTTTCATTTTTGATAATATGTTAAGCATAGGTGCTCCTGCTGTTCCAGATGGTTCTCCATCATCACTTGATTTTTCTATTATTTCATCTTCTCCTAGTACTCTAAAAGCATAGCAATTATGTCTTGCATCATAATATTTCTTTTTTTGCATTTTTATTATGTCTTCAGCTTCTTCTCTACTTTCGATATAAAATAAATTTGCTATGAATTTAGATTTTTTTTCTACTAATTCAGCAGAAACATTTTCTTTAATTGTTTTATACATTTATAAACTTCTCCAAATCTTTCAGTTTTTTCCATAGTTAAAGTACTTTTTATTTTAATTTTATTGTAGCATTCCTGCACTATATCCTGTGCTATATGCAATCTGTAGATTAAAGCCTCCTGTATATGCATCTACATCTATTATTTCTCCTGCAAAATATAATCCTTTTACTAACTTTGATTCCATTGTTGATGGATTTATTTCTTTTATATTAACACCACCAGCAGTAATTATTGCTTCTTCTACTGGTCTTGTTCCTTTTATAGTAAATTCTAATCCTTTTAGTAATTTTACTAAATTATGTCTTTCTTGTTTTGTTATTTCATTTACTTTTTTCTCTGGATTAATTTTTGATTTTTCAATTATATATGGAATCATTTTTTTAGGTAATATTTTATTTAATGAATTTTGAAATTCTTTATTTTTAAATTCTTCAAAATCTCTTCTTATTCTTAAATCTAATTGTTCTTCTGTTATGGCTGGGTTTTAATCAATTATTTATTTTTTTTTTTTTTTTTTT